>JAFGIR010000115.1 GCA_016929515.1 Pirellulales bacterium
CCTCTACCTCAGCGAATCCGTGTGCTGGGAATCGTTCTGGAGTTCTCCCCCAAACTAATCCCTACCCACAGATTTGACGCTCACACGCCCGCAGGCGCAGGCCGGGCAGCCGTCTCCGAACTCCTTGCCGCCGGCCCAACGTTCTGAAACAATAGGCAAGCGCGCCCGTGTCCATCCAACCGCCGGCGACCCATGTTTGAGATCTTTGAGCACACGGCCGACCTGGGCATTCGCGTCACGGCCGATTCGTTTCCGTCGCTGTTGATCGAGGCGGCTCACGCCTTGAACTCCGTGCTGGTCGCCCATCCCGAGACGATCGTGCCGGCCACCCAAGTCGAACTGGTGATCGACGCCGCCGAGCCCGAAAACCAACTGGTCGACTGGCTCGCCGAATTGCTCTACCAATTCAGCGCCGAACACATGTTGTTCTCGCGTTTCAGGATTACGTTAGACGATGGCCGGCTCGTGGCCCAGGCGTGGGGTGAGACGTTCGACCCGGCCCGGCACCGGCTCGATACGGAAATCAAAGCCATCACCTACCATCAACTGAAGGTTGAACAACAAGCAAGCGGTTGGCTGGCCGAGGTAATTGTTGATCTCTGAGAAAAATAGAACTGGAGGACACTTCAAGACCAGGGGCCGTTTGTTGTCGCTAGGCTCAGAATGGTTTTCCGTGTAAGAAGGAAAAACGGGAAAGGGAAAGATGGCAACGTCATTGAGCGGCTCGTCGTGAGCCCATCCGTCGGCGGACAACATTCCCCCTTTCCCTTTTTCCCTCCTTACACACGCGTTGGTGAACAAAACAGTCACGAAAACACGATCAAGGGGGATTCAATCATCATGGCCATTTCTTCCGAAACACGCCTGCCCGAGGTCGAAGCGTTTCTCGCCGGCGGCCCCGTTCCATCGCTGGTCGGCGGCCAGATGATCGGCGATGCGCAAAGTTCTGTATTCTGCTCGGTCGACCCGGGCACGGGCAAACCTTTGGCCGACATTTGCGAAATGGGTGCCGGCGACGTCGATCGGGCAGTGACCGCTGCCCAGCGAGCGTTCGACGCGTCGGGCTGGGCCTCGCTTTCGCCGGCCGACCGTCGGGCGGCACTGGGCCGTCTGGCCGATGAAGTCGAACGTCACAAGGACGTGCTGGCCCAACTTGAATCGCTCGACGGCGGCAAGATCCTCGCTCAGGCCGCTGGTGACGTACAGAATTTTCTTGACTCGATTCGCTATTTCGCCAATGCCGCGATGGAAGTCGAGCCAACCAGCCCGTTGACGGCCGAAGGGTTCGACGCCTATCAAGCACGAAGGCCCTGGGGACCCTGCGGGTTCATCTTTCCATGGAATTTTCCCATCCTGCTGGTTGGTTGGGGAATCGCCCCGGCACTGGCCGCCGGCAACACCGTGGTCATCAAACCGGCTGAGGACACGCCCCTGTCGACGACCTATCTGGCACGGCTGGCCCAACAGGCCGGCATCCCCGACGGCGTGATCAACGTGATCAACGGGCCGGGTGCAACAACCGGCGCGGCGTTGGCCGCTCATCCGGATCTTCGGCGGATGTCGTTCACCGGCTCGCCCGAGGTCGGACGCTTGATCGGCGAGGCGTGCGGCCGAAACCTCGTGCCGGTCAAACTCGAACTGGGCGGCAAAGGCGCGGCCGTCGTATTCGACGACGTCGACGTGGCTCGAACGGCGGCCAATCTGGTCGGGGCGGTCACGTTCCACGCGGGCCAGGTCTGCTGCGACGCCACCCGATGGCTTGTCCATCGCCCGATTTACGACCGGTTTGTCGACGAGGTTACGGCTCGGATGAAGGCGGTCAAGATCGGCTATCAACTCGACGAGGCAACCCAGATGGGTCCGGTCGTCAACGAGAAGCAACGTCGCCGCGTGCTAGACTATCTTGAGCGCGGCCAACAGGAAGGTGCCCAGGCGGTGCTCGAAGGAGGCCCGGCCGAAGTGCCCGGCCGCGACGGGTTCTACGTCAGGCCCGCATTACTGGCTGGCTCGCTCGAAAACGTGGCCGCGAGGGAGGAGATCTTTGGGCCGGTGGCCTATCTCGCAACGTTCGACGAAGAAGACGAAGCCGTGGCCATGGTGAACCAGACCGACTATGGGCTGGCCAACAGCGTTTGGACGGCCGACGCGGCCCGGGCCGACCGTGTCGCGAGGCGGATGGTCGCCGGCAACAGTTGGATCAACTGCCACAACGTTTTCCCGCTCGGCGTGCCCTACGGCGGAGTCCACCAAAGCGGCCTCGGCGGCGGCGTCAATTCGATCGAAACGCTCCACGACTACTGGCGCAAGCTGTCGGTTGTGCGGCCCATTGAGTGACTTGTAAGAGGTTTGCTTGCACGCACCAAGCTCATCCAGGCAATTTCCCCATGAAGATCGTCCACCTTGTCGCCGGTGCCGGCAAAATGTACTGCGGAAGCTGTCTCGCGGGCAACACGCTCTGTCGCGCGCTGCAGCAGGCTGGCCACGACGTCGTGCTCGTGCCCGTCTATACGCCCATTCGGACCGATGAAGAAAACGTAAGCGTCGATCGGGTCGCGTTGGGTGGGCTGAATGTCTTCCTGCAACAACAGTCGCGGCTCGCGCGGCGCATGCCCGGTTTCGTCGATCGGGTGCTGGACCACCCGGCGTTGTTGGGCCGGCTGGGCGGCGGAACGCGGCCCGAGCGACTTGGACCGTTGGCCGTGTCGATGCTTCGCGGCGAGGAGGGCAATCAGCAGAAGGAAGTCGACAAGCTGGTCGACTGGCTGGACCGAGAGATTCATCCGGAGCTGATCCACCTGTCGACGGCCCTGCTGGTCGGCGCGGC
>JAFGIR010000116.1 GCA_016929515.1 Pirellulales bacterium
CCCCCCGGCTTCCCCCTCGCGCCCCGCTCAACGCGAACCGCGGCCAGAGGCTTTTTCAGGGACGACTCAGTAGACGCTCGGCCATGGTTCTGTCTTATCCGTGATGACGATTGTCGAGCGTCGTGGGCCGGAAACGATTATCGCGAGACTGGCTTTCCTTCGAGTGCCATCAAATGCGACAAGGTACGCAGATACATTACGCCGTCAGCCACGGCCGGCGTGGCCATGGTCTTTTCGCCCAACTCGATTCGTCCCAACATTTCGTACTCGCGGCCGGCGGCCAACACCACCATCTCTCCCTTGTCGGACAGGCCATAGAGGCGGCCGGCGACCAGGACAGGCGAGGCGTAGAACTTGCCCTTCACGCGTTCCTGCCAGAGTTCCTCGCCGGTGGCCAATTCGACACACTTGACCTTGCCCGAATCGGCCCAGAGAAACAGTAATCCATCGTGAATCAAAGGCGTAGGCACATAGGGAAGATTTTTCTTGACGTCGTAGAGGACCTCGGGGGCAACACCTTTCTCCGGCACGCCTGGTCGAATGGCCACGGCCCGCTGCCCTCCGCCGCCGGCGCCGCAGATGGCCACAATTCGATCACCCGAAAGAATTGGGGAGCCCACCGAGCGGAATTTGAAAAGATCAAGCCTCCAATTCAGACTGCCAGAGCGCGGATCGAGGCTCGTCACCCCAGATTCGGTTCGACCGAGGATCAACTGGCACGCTCCGCCCTCGGGACGGAAGAGACAAGGTGTTGCGTAGGTCGCGTCGGTTTCCGCGTTCTCTTCGCTCTTCCACTTCAATTCGCCGGTGGCACAGTCCAGCGCGATCAACATTCGATGCTTGTCCTGATCGTTGAGCACGATGAGCAAATCTTCGAATACGATCGGCGAGGCCCCAAAGTTGTGCATGGCAACGAAAGGCCCCATCTCGTAACGCCACCGTTGGCGACCCGTCTCCCGGTCGAGTGCGACAACGGTCGAGCCCTTCGGGCCACCCCAAGTTATGTATACGCCTCGGGCGTCCAGCGTCGGCGTGGACGTCGCGTAGCTGTTGAGTCGGTGTTTCTTGTAGGCATCGGCCGGGAAACGTTGTTCCCAAACCAATTGGCCGCTACGAGTGTCTATCGAGCGTATGACCTGTGTGCCATCGTCTTCAAGGCCTGAAGTCACGTAGACTCGATCGTCCCATACCACGGGCGACGAAAAACCCTTGCCCGGCAATTCGATCCGCCAAAGGTAGTCTTCGTCGGTCCAAGTGGTGGGCATTGCCCGAGCCGTGCCGATGCCCGAGCCATTGGGACCGCGGAAACGGGGCCACGTTTCGGCTGGCAACAAGCCGGAAGACGAAAGAAAAAGAAGGCCAGTCAGGATGACCGACCAAACGTGGAAGCAAGGTAAATTGTTCACTCGCGGCATGTCCTTCAAAGGGTTCATGGGTCTCATGACCAGGGAGAACACTTTTCCAAAAACTGGGTAACCGAGAGCGACGCGGATCCCGGCGGGCTCGCCATCGTTTTCGTCGCGAAACCGGAACCGTCCCGTCGGGTACACGGAAAGGGACAAGTCTATGTGTACCGGCTCCCATCTGCCTGTCACAAAACGTCTTATGACCGAAACACGGACCGCGCCCAGCTGAACCACGAACGGCCAAGGTCGGAGACGATTGGGTTTGATGGGTCGATGAAACTAGGCAGGTTTTACTGATATTGTACTGTGTCGCAGCCGGCGAGGAAAAGCGGGCCGGAAGAACCCACATCTGCCGAGCAACGTAATCATAATATAATGATATTCGATGAACCTCCCAGTGATTTTTCTCCCGGGTCGTTTTCGGTTGCCGCCAGGCAAGACGCACGGGTGATGGCCGACCGGCCATCGGAAGCAAGCAGTAACTCCCCTTCGTGGGGGGCACTTGATGTTCTCCAGCCCGTCGACACTTCGACTTGCTCCGGTTCACACAGGAGGATACGATTGGGGCAAATCGCGCGACTGGGTAAAATGCGAATTTTTGATTGTACTGCACTCGCTACGGAACGGAGCGAGTTGCCGCGTGCTCGACCCGTGATTTCCCGCTCTTTTAACATACAGAGGTGTTGCATGATTCGCAGGATTGTCTTTTCCCGTGTTTGGTGGGTGGGCTCGTTGGCTGCCATCGTGATTCTCGGCGGTACGTTCTCTTCTGGTTGGGCCGACCCGATTGGCCCAACCGCAAACGAACGTTATGTGGTCCTGGCCGTGACGACGCTTCTGGATCGAGACCATCTTCTCCAGCACCCGCTGGATGACGAGATTGCCAAACGTGCCTTTCGGGTTTATCTGAAATTGCTCGATCCGATGAAGGTCTATTTCTATCAATCGGATATTGACGAGTTCGAGAAGTCAATCACCAAGCTCGACGACATGATTCGTCACCGCGACACGAGTTTTGGCTACAAGGTGTTTGACCGTTTTCTGAAACGAATCGACGAGCGCGTGGCGATGGTGGATCGGATATTGGCCATGAAGCACGATTTCACGGTGGACGAGGAAATGGCGGTCGACCGCGACGTGACCCAATATCCCAAAACTCCGGAAGAGGCGTTTGAGCGATGGCGCAAACGGATTAAGTACGACCTTTTGGTTCTCAAGGCACAGGAGGACGAGAAGGACCATTTCGAGGGACAAGCAGCTATTGACAAGCTTTCGCGGCGCTATCACAGCTTTGCCAAACGGATGCATCAAACCGACAATGAGGAAGTCTTGGAAACCTATCTGTCGTCGGTGACCAATTCGCTCGACCCGCATACGGCCTACATGTCGCCCAGTACGTTGGAAAACTTCAATATCGCCATGAAATTGGAGTTGGAGGGGATTGGCGCCTCGTTGCGGTCCGAGGACGGGATTGTCGTGGTGCACAAACTGGTTCCTGGCGGGGCTGCCGAGAAAGATGGTCGCCTTAAGGTAGGTGACAAGATCATTGGCGTGGGACAGAACGCCAAAGGCGAGATTGTCGACGTTGTCGATATGTCGCTTAATGACGTCGTCAAACTCATCCGCGGTAACCAGGGAACTATCGTTCGGCTGCAAGTCGACCCGATCGACGGCGGCGCGGTGAAGGTTCTCGATGTGACTCGCGCGAAAATCGAGCTTAAGGACAGCGAGGCGCAGTCCCTGGTCATCGAGGAAGGCCGAAAACCGAATGGCAAGCCGTATAAGATCGGTGTGATCGACCTGCCCAGCTTCTACATGGACATGGAAGGGCACCGCCGTGGGCTGCCCGACTATCGAAGTACGACCCGAGATGTCCGCACCATCCTGGAGAACTTCAAGAAACAAGATGTCGATGCCGTAATTCTCGATCTTCGGCGTAACGGCGGCGGCTCGTTGAACGAGGCGATCAGCCTGACAGGCCTGTTCATTGATGAAGGTCCGGTCGTCCAGGTGAAGGGTCCCGATGGCACGGTGCAACCCTATTACGATCTCGATTCGGGCATGGTTTGGAGCGGGCCGCTGGTGGTGCTGACGAGCAAGTTTAGCGCCAGCGCGAGCGAGATTCTGGCCGGTGCAATCCAGGACTATCGTCGCGGATTGATTGTTGGTGACCAGTCGACGCACGGCAAAGGGACGGTTCAAAGTCTGATGGACTTGGCTCGCCAACTCGCCATTTTCCAGATGCCCTACGCTCCGAAGTTGGGAGCCATGAAAATCACTATCCAGCAGTTTTACCGTCCCAGCGGGGACAGCACGCAGAATCGCGGGGTGGTGGCCGACGTCGAGCTGCCCAGCCTGACGACTTATCTGGAGGACATCGGCGAGGCAGACCTCGACTATCCGATTGCCTTCGATAGGGTGAGCGAGACCTTCTTCTCCCGATTGGACTACGTCAGCAAGCCGATTCTCGACCGACTGAAGGACCTTTCGGCCAAGCGATGCAAATCCTCGGAAGACTTCCAGAAAGTCGAGCGAAACATCAAGCGTTATCAGGAGCAGAAGGAACGCAAGTACGTGACGCTCAACGAAAAAAAGTTCATGGCGGAAAGAGCTGAGTTGAACGCCGACAAGGAAGAAGAGAGGGAAATCGAAAAGATGATCGACCCGGACCGTCCGGCCATCGAGCGAACCTACTACCTTGACGAAGCATTGGCCATCACGCTCGACTACATCCAAATGATGAACCTCGCGCGAGCACACTAACGCCTGCTCAGCCTTCGGTCAAGCTCGCCACGAAACGCAACAACACGACGGCGACTTCCTCGCTCGATTGGCTCAACTTGAGGTCGAGCCGCGCGCCGTAGGGCAACGCCTGGACCGTTTTGATCCGGCCCGGTGGACCCTCCACCTGTTGAACCTCGATCGCGGGCGTCCGCGTGAAGGGTGGGCAAAATGCCACGTGAACGTTGGTCGTACGCGTTCCAGCCGGCATTTCCACGCGCAACCAACCCGAGAACACGTCCCCGCCCTCGTCCGAGTGGACTCGGACAAACTGTTGGGTAACCTGGTCATGGGGAATCGCTTCCCAAGGAAAAGCGGTCGCCGAGGGGGCTCCCGGCGGTGAACCGTCACGGTCGGCCAGTTCGACCACCGTCGACGGACTCAGGCCGACATGAGGAACGGGGCTTTCAACCCGATTAACACTCCACAGCTTGTTGCCCAACCGACCGTCATGGCCCATGGGTCCGGCAACCATTTGGGCTTCGTGCCGATTTCTACGCGTGGTCCACAGCCAGCTAGTGCTCTCTTCCAACGCAAGTGCGGACCAGAACAGCACGAGCCCTATTGGCGAGGTGCCCTTCTGTAGGCTGATCACGACGGCAATGGGAAGCAGCGAGACAACCACGCAGCGGGGTATGAGTTGGTCGAAACG
>JAFGIR010000117.1 GCA_016929515.1 Pirellulales bacterium
CGAACCGCGGGTCGCTGGTCAGCTCATCCTCCTTGCTGGGCGTCGCGGCCAGAATCTTGTCGATCACGTCGTCGGCCGTCACGCCCTCGCTTTCGGCCGTGAAGCTCAACACCAGGCGGTGGCGCAACACGGGCTTGGCCAGGTGCCGAATATCCTCGCACGTCACGTGCGTCCGGCCGTTGAGCAACGCGCGGGCCTTTCCGCCGAGGACCAGGAACTGCACGGCACGCGGCCCGGCACCCCAGGCAATCTGCTGGCCAACCCATTCCGGCACGCCCGGCTCGCCGGCTCGCGTCATCCGCGCCAACGCCAAGGCGTAGCGGATCACGTGATCGCCGATCGGCACTTCGCGGACGATCTGCTGCAATTCGGAAATCTCAACGGCCGACAGAACCGGCTCGATCTCTTCGACCAAGGTCGTCGTCGTCCGCCGCGCAACCTCGAATTCCTCCTGAAAACTCGGGTACTTGACGAACACCTTGAACATAAAGCGGTCTTGCTGCGCCTCGGGCAGCGGGTAGGTGCCCTCCTGTTCAATCGGGTTCTGGGTCGCCAACACGAAAAACGGCTCCGGCAGCGCGTGTTGAATCCGCCCCACCGTCACGTGCCGCTCCTGCATCGCTTCCAACAGCGCCGCTTGCGTCTTCGGCGGCGTCCGGTTCACCTCGTCGGCCAGCACGCAGTTGGCAAACAGCGGACCTTCGAGAAAACGAAACTCCCGGTTGCCCGTCGTTCGATTCTCCTCGATGATTTCCGTGCCCGTGATATCGGCCGGCATCAAGTCGGGCGTGAACTGAACGCGGCTGAACGAGAGATCCAGCGCCTGACTCAGCGTGCTGATCATGAGCGTTTTGGCCAACCCGGGAACGCCTTCCAAAAGGCAATGTCCCCGGCTAAACAGCGAGATGAGCAACTCTTCGATCACCTCGGATTGGCCGACGATCACCTGGGCCAACTGCTCCTTGATCTTCTGGTGCGCGGACTGCAGCCGTTCGATGGCCGCCGAATCCTTGGAAGTCAAACCGTCTTCTGTCATTTCTGATTACCTCAAACAAAGAATCCTCGTAAGTATCCAGCAAAGTCCATGCAGTCGTTCAGCGCTGATAGATCGGCAGGACTCCCTTTTCCAGTTGCAGCATCGTTAAATTGACGGCCGTCGCGTAGACGCTTCCGATCGAAGCGTCCGGCCACGACCCGTCCGGGTTGGCTTCGGCGACGATCTTTTCGTACAGCGCGTTGCGATAATTCTCCCACTCCTTGCCGCCTTCGCGATAGAGCACTTGCGAGTAGTAGTAATGCGTGTAGTGCCAATGCCCGAAGTTGCGTCCCTTGACGTCGTAAAGATTCTTTTTGCAGTACGCGAGCAATTTCGGCACGTACTCGCTGTCGTAATCGCCCGCGTTGAACAGGCAGGCGACGGCCGCGGCGGTGATGGCGGGCCGGCCTCCGCTGCGGTGTTTCGAGCTGTAGAACACTCCGCCGTCCGGTCCCGTGCAGTCGCGAATATACGCAATCGCCTTCTCGATCACCTCTCCCGGGACGGCAATTCCCGCGTTGCGACAACCGCGGAGTCCCTGCACCTGGGTAATCGTGGTCGACCCCTCGTCGAAATCGTTTCCATCCTTCGCGCTGACATAGCCCCAGCCGCCGGCCTTCGTTTGCGCCTCGCCCGTGAAGACCACGGCCCGCGAGAGCACGTCGATCAGTTTTTGCCGCCGGTCGGCGTCTTCCTCCTCGCCCAACACCTCCGAAAGGAAAAGCATGGCAAAACCATGGCCGTAGGTGTAGCGATCGTCGCGCAACGGATCGCCGATCAGCCCGTTCGTGCGGCCGCGGCTGACCAGGTAATCGACGGCGCGGCGGATTTGGGGAGCGAATTTTCCCTGGGTCGTGGTCGACCCCTCGCACAACAGGGCCATGCCGGCCAATGCCGTCATGGCGGTCGGATAGCGATCGTCGCGCCCCGCCCAATGGCCCAACCGCGATTGATTCTTGGCCAGCCAATCGAGTCCACGCGCGACAACCTTTGCCCGTTGGGTATCCTTGCCGGCGGCCACGGCGCGAGCCGTCATGCCCGGCCACGAGACCGCCAACACGAGACCCATCCATACCCATCGCGTTCTTCCCATTGATCTATCCTCCTGATACGCCCTTCAATGCCTTGAGAATGGCGTCCCACGTCTTGGGCTTTTCCGTGCCGCGACGGCCGTCGGCCGGCCGGGTTGTCTTGCCGCCCGGCGCGACCGGCTTGTCCGTGAACGTCAATCTCACGACCTTGTCTTTCATGGCAAACTCGACCGACCGCGTTTCCGGATTGCCGGTGAGCTCGCAACGGATGGGTTGATCCGAAAACTCCTTGTTGACCACCTCTCGCCCGGTCCGCTTGTCGATCATCAGCAACGACGTGCTTCGCTGAGTGCCTCGGATGCCGTGGGTGTAAGTCTGGCTGGCGAAGGTCAAGACGGGCAACCAGGCCGGCTGCGCGAGCGGAAGCTGTTGGTTTTCGATCTCGACCCCCTTGGGCCGGTCGGGCCAGAGCCGCTTGCCCGATCGGTCGAACGCATGGACCCGCCCCTTTCCAATGGCCTTCGACGTCACGCCGGAAAGTTGTCGCCGTATCATTCCTCGCGTCGACTTCGGCTTCGCTTGCGTATTGGTCACCAGAATGTAACCCGAGCCCGAATCCAACAAAACCATGTCTTCCAGATCGGGTTCCGGGGCAAGCCGGACATCGATTCGTTTCTCGCCGCTGGGCAGCGCGAACATCACGAAGCGGCCGTCGGGCTCCATGACCCCCACCGCGTCGTGGTTCACGCAACACATCTTGGCCTTCGCCGCAAAGGTCTCGGATTTCCAGAGCGTCTTCTGCTTCCAGGGATCGAAAAGTTCGACTCGGTGGCGGCCGCCGTCTCGCGCGCGGCGCTGGAGAATATTGCATCCGAGCGTCGCAATCCACTCCTGCCTCGGTGGAACGACGCGTGTCTCGGGCAGCCGTTCTCCGTCGCTCGCGCGTAGCACGGTCGCCTCGGTTTTGCCGACCTCGACCAGGAACACGCGCCGCGAATCGCCAAACACGATGCACTTCGGAGGCAAATGGCGCCGTGTCCAAAGCGTCTCGCCCGAGAGCGGATCGACCGCGGTGCACCGGCGAAACTTGCGGTAACAGTAATAGTCCTCACAGAAAGCATCGGGAGCGTACGAATCCCACTGATCCGTGGAACGGGAAATACTATTGAAGAAAACGCGAGGCCCCCATTGGGCATTGAACGCCTGGACTCCGACGCCGCCGTCGCCGGCCGTCTCGACCGAATCGATCATGCTCTGATCCCACAGCACGCGCGGCCCGCCGGCCGCCAGCGTATCGATCGCGATACAGCGGTATCCAAGCGACAGCAACAACAAATGGCCGCGAGCGCTCAGGCAACCTACCCTTGGGTGAAAAAAGAGGTAAGGCTGGTCGTGGTCCTCGATCCGCACTTTCCATTCCTCGCGCCCAAAACCATCGAACACGTACAACTCATGACGACTCTGATCCACCGCGCCCTCGCGGTGCGCGAAGAACGGGCCGCGGTCCCCGTGAAACTCCACGGGACTCGTGCGGCGGACAGACTGGTTGGACGTCTCGGGCTCGGTTCTCGCCGCGGTCGATTCCACGGCGCCGACCGGCCAGATGCGTTCTGGATGCAGCCGGGCAAGGATCGCCGAATGGGCCGGCAGCGACGCCACGAGTTGACGGCCCGTCTTGCCCTCGTGACAGACCACGTCGGCGTACTTCTCCTCGATCTCGCGGTAACACGCGGCCGCCTCGTCCCACCGATTGGCTTTCTCCAGAATTTTCGCCAGCCGGAACATGATCGCCGCGGCCTGGGCCGGGGTCGATGAGCGCATCCGCCGGCGGAGCACCATTTCGGCCTTCAGGAGTTGATTCGCCGCGAGATGGCGATCGACCAGCTCGCCCTCGGCCTTCGCGGCCTGCGGTTGGCTCCCGAAGCAATGGACGAACCATGACAACGACCCGGTCTTCTCGTCTTCGAGAGCCGCGGCAAGTCTCTGGTCGACTTCCCGGTCGAACTGCTCGATCGTCTCGGCCGGAGCCGACTCGCGAAACACCGACAACCGCGTGCAAAGCCATCGATCCTGGCGAACCGAATGAGAGGGGTCGATCCTGATCAACTCGTAGCCGTGCCGGCACGAGTCGGCCAATCGCAGGTAGTACTCCATCGCGGCCTTGGGATCCGGCCGCGACTCGAAACCGAGCGCCATCAGGCGGTAGTATTCGATCCGTTCGGCCGGCGTCTCCAGCAACCCTTCAATCTCGGCGCCGGCCGACCGGTACGAAGCAAACTCGTGGCGCAAGCCGTCGAACAGAGCGTCGCGGAGTTGCGATCGACATTTCTTGCCCGGCGCGGCTCGGTAGGCCCGACGAAAACAGTCGATCGCCTCGCCTCGCCGGCCCGCATTCAGCAAAACCTCTCCCTTGAGTCGCAACGCCTTCGGATCGTCGGCGTTGTCGGCCAATCGCTGGGCGATTTGGTCGCGCAGCGCGTCGAGTTGGTGGAACGCGGTCACGCCCTGAATGCTCTGCGAGATAATCTTGTCCCGGCAACAAACCAGATTGCCCGCAACGGTCCCGCTCCGCGAAACGAGCGTCTGGTCGATTTTGCCGGCTTCCAGGTCGACCACGAGGACCTTGGCCGAATTCAACGGCAGGTAGTAGAGCCGGCCGGCTTGAAACCCGCGACCGCTCGGCAGGTCTCCGTCCGGCAAATCGACCGTTCGGCCGTCCCAGGCCGGTTGACCCGTCGCGACCGACAGCGCGCGGATGCGCCGGCTTCCCACCAGCACCGCCGTCCCGTCTCGAACGGCTGCCAAGCAAAGGTCTCCGTCGCGGGGCCTCTTCCAAACCGGACGCCCATCGGAGAGGCTCAGACAATGGATTTCGTCCGAGTCGGTCGGGGTCGTCAGCACGCGGTCCTCCAGCAAGACCACGCTCCCGTCGATCCACTGGTTCGGAGCACTCCCGCCGCCCGAGTACGACGTGAACCGCATGGAAGTCCTTCGCGAATCTTCGTTGCGCGCGTAGCTATATCCCCACAGCAACGATCGCTTGGCCAATTTGACGGCCACGATCGCCCCGCTCGCGGTTGGACAAACCATGACGCCGTTTCGGTAGGACGGCGTCGAGCCGGTCAACCGTCGCGTGGAATCCTGCAAGATGCTTCGCTCGGCCAGCGCGATTCGCTGCGACCAGAGCACGTCGCCCGACGACGCCTGCAAGGCCAACAATCGGATCTCGCCGCGGATTTCGGCCAGTTGATAGAGCCGGTTCGCCATCGGAAGCGGAGCACCAAGAAAAAACGCGCCCGGCAAAGGCAACTTCCAGTCGCCCCCCGAACCGCCAAGATGCCAAACCAGCTTCCCACTGCTCAGGTCGTAGGCGGCCAAACGATTGAACGCCTTGGGCCAGACGGGATTCATCACGCGGCGACCGCCTTGAACCACGGACCGTCGGCCCTGGCTGCCCACGCCAATGCTCAGATCTTCGACCGAGAAGACACGCTGCCCGTCGCTGCTAAGCGATCCGTAAAGGCCGTCCATCCAAACGCGCTCGCACAAGAGACCGCCGAATTGCCCTTGCTGCGGAAACAACGCGCGATAGGCGTCCCGTCCGCTGTCCAATACGTCGTCGGTCGGAATCTCCCAGAGCCGTTTGCCGGTCTTCGAATCGATCGCCAACAACGTACGTAGCGAACGCATGAGGACTATTTCGTCCAGCGCCAGCGGATACGCCGACGGCACCATCGCCACGTTTCGCTCGGCCTGATACTGGCATTGGCTTGCCAAGAGACTCCCGGCGTCCGGATGATCGCTGATCGGCACTTCCCAGATCGGTTCCAACAGTGGTTTGCCGCCGGCCGCCGCGGCGCCGTGCGAGGCGTTGCCTCCCAACCGCGCTCCTCGCAACCATCTCGCGTCGGGTGTCGACCACGGGCTGCCCACCTGTGCGACAAACCACCCGAACAAATCCTCGTCGTCGCGCGAAAGCACTTGCTCGCGACCCGCAATCGCCACCAGCTTCGCCGGGTAGCGGTCGCGAAGATCGCGGAGCGTCTGTTTCGCTTTCTCCGGATACTCCGCCTGATACCAGCACGTTGCCAAGCTCAGCGATAATGCCGGCTCAAAGCGGTCGATCGACGTAGCTTCGTCCCGGAGTTCTCGCAGCGTCAACGCCGCTCCCAGAGGCTCCCGGTGATCGAGATCGTAGAGCCCCAGCAAAAATGTCGCTTCGTAGCCGGCGCGCGTGTGATAGAAGCGACGCGACACCTCGTCCAACAGGTCCCGGCTGCGCGCCGCAACCGCCTCTTCCAGGAGATGCCTCGCTTGCGCCCCGTATTGAAGCTCGTACAACTCGCGGCCCCGGCTCGCCATGCTTCCCAAAATGCGATTCGCCTCCGATCGGAGGCTCCGATGCAGCGGTTCATCAGCTCGCGGCTGATAGAAACAATCCTCCGGCGACTCCAGAATCGCGCCCAAACATCGCACCGCCTCGCCGTAACGCCGCCGTTCGATCAACTCCCGGGCATTGCTCAACTGGCGAAGCAACGTCCGTTCGGGCCGCGGAAAGACACTCGTCTCGGGTGAGGCGTCTTCCTTCTTTTCGTCCGAAGCCGCCTCCGATTGGGCCAGCAAGAGAACGCCCGGCGGCGGCGTCAGCGAGGCCGCTCGACCGTCGACCGGCAAGAAAAACCAACCGAGCAACCAAGAAGACACCACGAGGAGAACGACGCAACACGAATGGTTGCTGCCGACATCCATCATCTTGTCTCCTCTTCCGATGCGGTTTGTTCAATCAATGGTCGATCGACGAAGCGCTCCGCCGCCAGTTCTCCATGTCGGCGTGGCGCGTTCAAACGACGACGCTCCTCGACCACTGCCGCCAGCGCCGGCGCGACCGCTACTCGACGGGCAACCACTCCACGCGTCGGGCGCGATCGTCTCTAAACCTTTATTCTACACAAGGATCCGCGAATTTCGGTTTCTTTTCGCGGCTCGCTCGCCTAACCACGCGAGAGTCCCTGTCGATCGGTTCGGTTGGACGACTTCGCCCGGCCATTGCGCCTCGCGCGACGCGACGCACACTTTTACTACGCAAGAACCAACAAACGAGCCAACAGATCACGCGCCAACTCTCAGTTGGTCGCCGCCAACTCGACCGAAGTTCCGTGACGCGCAAGCCAATGCTCGGCAGCCGGTCTTCGCCGCTAAAAGAGCCGGAGAACCGATCGCTCCCGACGCGAAACGTGCGACCCTAAACCCTTATCTCATAGAATCTTACCTTACCATCGCTCGGTGGCCGAGAATACCCGTCACCCGGGGCTACGCAAGAGCCGCCCCATCGCGTCCGACCCCGTCCGGTCCGCATCACATTGGACAACGGCGTCCATTCCCACGCGAAGCCATGCTCAGAAGCCGAGAAACGACACTCGCGAGCTACCGGCACATACCCCGCCGCGTGCATTTCCCGACCATTCGCCAAGGTCGTCCGGCTTGGAGAGGATTTCGAAAGCTGGGCGGAATGAGCCGTGTGTGCGGCGCTTCCGGCACCATAGGTACGAGTCCACGGTTCGAACCGTTTCATGTGTGATTTTCAGGCGATTTTCGAAGGTAACCCCCCAAAATCGGCCGATAATTAGGTGAAAATAGCCTTTCGGGGCCGATTTTCCGGGTTTTTTAGGGTTTCAACCGTTTTTCGGGTTGCATAAAAGAGCGAAGCATTCTCAAATCATCCCGTTCACGGTGTCGGACGGACATCGCATCGGCCGGACCGATCCGGTCTGCTGAACCACTGGGTATTTTAATCAACCTCACATGGAGGGTACTAGGAACATGGCGAAAGCTGTCAAGAAAGTCCCAACCAAGACCGAGATTCTCACGAACATCGCTGCGGCAACCGGCCTGAGCAAGAAAGAGATTGCTCTTGTGATGGACGCCCTCACGGCGGAAATCAAGAAGAGCCTCGGCCCACGCGGGGCGGGTGCGTTCTCGCTGCCCGGTCTGATCAAGATCGAGAAGAAGAAGGTGCCGGCACGACCCGCGAAAAAGGGCGTCCCCAACCCGTTCAAGCCGGGTGAACTGATGGACGTCAAAGCACGCCCCGCCTACAACAAAATCAAGGTGCGGCCGCTCAAGAACCTCAAGGACATGGTCTGAACCAAGTCCTCCGAGACAAAACCGACTCGGCACAGCCGCCCGACCGCGATGCCCGCCGCCAGACCCGGACCCATCGGTCCTCGGCCCGACGCGGGACTCGTGGTA
>JAFGIR010000118.1 GCA_016929515.1 Pirellulales bacterium
AGCCAGGAGCAACTCGAAGAAATCAAAAGCGTGCTCCGCGAAGGCTGGCCCGTCTGCGGCGGTTTCCTCTGGCCGAAAAAGGGACTTGCCGAATGGAACGACAAGATTCTGAAAATCCGTCCGCGACCCGAGATGCGCGACGGACACAGCGTGTTGCTGGTCGGGTTCCGCGACGATCCGGACCAACCGGGCGGCGGTGTCTTTCTTATCCGCAACTCCAGCAAGGGCCCTCGCCACGGGGCGCTGACCTACGAGTACATCCGCGCCTATATGAACGACGCCGCGTGGATCGAATCAGCCCGGCAGTTCCTTGCCCCGTCCAAGAAAATCGCGTCGGACGAGTAGTCGTCGGGCACGGCCGGCGCGAGATTTCTGGCTCTCTTTTTCTCCCATTCGTCTTCTGGACCGATGCCCGCGATACGGTCGAGCAGCGTTAGCCTGGCGCTCTTTGACGCGACCCCCGTCTGGTCCGCCCGGAGCGGAAATGGGGCCACTGCGTAAGTGGTTTTCTAAAAACGACTTGCGGAGTGATTTTTTGGGTTTCCGCGGTTGTCGAATCGTGGCGAAATTGGTATATTGAGAGGTTGATTTGCGGGCGGAATGGGTGCCCTGTAAGTCGTTGACGTAAAACAAGTTAGAGGCTTCCTGGCCAAACCCGCTTCTTGGCAACACGGCAGCCAAACCAAGTTCAGTGTGAGAAAGGGAAAACGGGAAAGAGAGAAAAGGGAAAAGCGGAAGGATTGAGACGCAGTGACGCAGTTTTTTTCTTGTCCGGCATTCCCATTTTTCCCCTTTCCCATTTTTCCTTCCTACACAAGCGTCGTTGTTTTAGACGGCACAATGGTTACGTTTTTCGGAAAGGACTCTCCCCTTGTCCACTGACTCGACTTTGCCCCCGGAAGGGCCCGAGGAATTGCCGGAACCGACCGACGATATCCACGGCGGCCGGATGTCCGACCTGCCCATCGAAAGCGAACTGAAGGACAGCTACCTGACCTACGCGATGAGCGTAATCGTCAGCCGCGCGCTGCCCGACGTACGCGACGGCCTGAAGCCTTCGCAACGGCGCATCCTCGTGGCGATGAACGACCTGAACCTGGCGCCGGGCTCGGGCCGGATCAAGTGCGCGAAGATCTCGGGCGACACGAGCGGTAACTATCATCCGCACGGCGAAAGCGTCATCTATCCGACCCTGGTTCGCATGGCCCAAGAATGGAACATGCGGAGCGTGCTGGTCGACAAGCAGGGCAACTTCGGCTCGATCGCGGGTCTGCCGCCGGCGGCCATGCGATACACCGAGGCACGGATGTCGCCGACCGCCGCGTTGTTGCTCGAAGACTTGAAGCTCGACACGGTCGACTTCATTCCGACCTACGACGAGCGCCGGACCGAGCCGAGCGTGTTGCCGGCCAAGTTTCCCAATCTGCTGGTCAACGGCGCCAACGGCATCGCGGTCGGCATGGCCACGTCGGTCCCGCCGCACAACCTGGCCGAAATCTGCGACGCGTTGATTCGCGTGATCGACGAGCCCGACGTTTCGATCGATGAATTGATGGAAATCTGTCCCGGTCCCGATTTTCCGACCGGAGGTGTCGTCTGCGGACGCAGCGGCATTCGCCGGGGGTACCACACGGGCCGGAGCACGATCGTCGTGCGTGCCCGGGCAAAAATCGAGACCGACAAAAAACGCAGCCGGATTGTCGTTACCGAAATTCCGTACCAGCAGGCGCGGGACCGGGTCGAGGAACGCATTGCCGCGACCGTGCACGACGGAAAAATCGCCGGCATCGCGGCGATTCGCAACGAAAGCGATCTGAAAGAGCCGGTGCGGCTGATCCTGGAATTGAAACGCGACGCCGACCCGGATGTCGTGCTCAACCAGCTCTATCAGTACACTCCTTTGCAGGACACCTTCTCGATCATTCTGTTGGCGCTGGTCGACGGCAAGCCGCGCGTGCTTTCGTTCAAGGAACTCCTCGATGAATTCATCCGGCACCGGGTGACGGTGATTCGGCGCCGCACGCAGTTCCTGCTGGCCAAGGCGCGCCAGCGCAAGCACACGGTCGAAGGACTGTTGCTGGCCCACGCCAATATCGACGAGGTTATCCGCGTGATTCGCTCGTCGAAGACCCAGGCCGAGGCCAAGATCCGGCTGATGGAGATCGAGTGTCCCAGCGCGATGATCGAGCGGGCATTGGGCGACGCCGGGTTCGCCATTTTTCAGGAGGAACACGGCGCGCGGGAACACTACACGCTCACGCCGGTCCAGGCCGACGCGATCTTGCGGATGACTCTAGGACAGTTGGTCAATCTCGAACAGGAGAAGCTGGTCGACGAGCACCGCGACTTGCTGGAGAAAATCACCGAATACTCGCGGATCCTCTCCGACCGGCGGAATATCCTCGACATCATCCGCGAGGACCTTCGCGAATTGAAGCGAAAACACGGCGACGCGCGGCGCACGGAAATCAGCGGCGAGGAAATCGGCGATATCGATCTCGAGGACTTGATCACCGAGGAAACGATGGTCGTCTCGATCAGCAGCAACGGCTATATCAAGCGCACGCCGGTCGCCGCCTATCGCTCGCAGCGCCGCGGCGGCAAGGGACTCAAAGGCGCCAAGGCCGAGGAGGAAGATCCGATCCAACACCTCTTCGTGGCCAGTACTCACGCCTATTTGATGTTCTTCACTAACTTCGGCAAGGTCTATTGGCGGAAGGTCTACGGCCTGCCCCAGTTGGCCCGGGACAGCCGCGGCCGCGCGATCGTCAATCTGCTCAATCTCGACGAAGACGAACAGATCACCGACTGCCGGGCCGTCAGGGATTTCGACGAGCCGGATTGTTTCCTGGTGATGGCGACGCGCAAGGGCCTGGTGAAGAAGACCGAACTGAAGGCCTATCGCCGCCCAATGAGCAAGGGCATTATCGCCATCAAACTCCGCGAAGGGGACGAACTGGTCGACGTGGTCGTGGCCCGGCCGGGCGACGAAATCATGTTGGCCACCCGCAACGGCATGGCCATTCGGTTCCAGCAGTCCGACGCCCGGCCGACGGGCCGCAATTCGAGCGGCGTGAAGGGCATTACGCTTCTCGGCGACGACGAGGTCGTCGGCATGGTCGTGGCCGATCCCGAAGCCGAACTGCTCACGGTCTGTGCCCACGGCTACGGCAAACGAACGCCGTTCGGCCCGAACGTGCAGGGTGAAGAGACCGAAACCGCGGAGACGGACGACGACGCGCCGGGCGAAGGCGAGACCGACGACGAACTCTCGTCGCAGCGTTCCTACCGTTCGCAGCGCCGCGGTGGCAAAGGGCTCCGCGACATCAAGACCACCAAACGCAACGGCCCGGTGATCGGCGCCGTCAGCGTGTGCGACGAAGACGAACTGCTGATGATCACCGCGCGAGGAAAACTCCAGCGGATCGCGGCTCGCGAGGTGAGCGTGGTGGGTCGCAACACGCAGGGCGTGCGAATCATGAACCTCGACGAAGACGACGTGCTCGTGGCAGTCAAACGAGTGCCCCACGACGAGGGCGACGAGGACGTCGAACCGGTGGTCGACGCCGAGGATTAATCCGCGCGCCGGCCGACGCCCGCGCGTCGATCAGACGCCGCTCGTCCGCCCGGGGCAGCACGGCACTGCCCCGGACGGACGATTCGATTGTCTTATCTCAATTCCAAAATCAAATAGAGCTGGGGAGTCTCGGAACGCTCGGGACTTGACGATGATCGGGTATTGTCCCGTGCCCTGCCCGAAGGCGATGCGTCGGTCACGTAGGTGAGTCCTCCGACCAGCGTGGGCTGGCCCAGCGGCACCGTCAGCGTCGTGGCCAGCTCTTGCGTTTCGATGGCGATGCGGTCGACCTGGGGCACGAGGCGTCCGTTCGGGTTCGAGTCGGCCGCCGCCGTGCGGGTTCCGGCTACCGTGATCGTCGAACGCAGGTCGACCACGGCCGTGTTGTCGTGGGGAATCAGCGTAGGCCGGATCTCGAGAAGCGTGCCGAAATTGGGTTTCTCGATGATCGGTTGATAGCCGACGCTCGCTTCCCGCGAGGGCCTTTGCTCGGAGCCGCCATTCGACACTTGGTTATTTTGATGTTGCGAGGCGAACGTAACCCGGGCACCGCCCGAAAGCGACGCCAGGCGGCTGGCTTGCCGCTCGGGCCGGTCGACGCTGCCGACCACGGGAATATAGCCCGAGACCACGTTCCGGCGAGTGCCGCCCACGAGATAAACCAACTGGCCGGTGAAGCAATTGGTTTGGCCACGGATACTGGTCGGGCGGCGCGTGAACTCGGCCAATGCGTCGCGGTCGATCTTCGATTGCCCGGTCTTTCCGAGCGACATGAGACGATCGAGCTCATCCGAGTCAAGCAGCAGCCAACGGGCATCGACGGCCACGGGTTTCCGCTTGCCGGAGCCCTGGCGGAGTTGTTGGAGCAGGTCTTGGATCTGCTTGTGGATGGTGGGCGTTTGCCGCACGACCAGCGACGTGCCGAACGGCTCCACGTGGCCCTCGCCGCCCATCGATTGCCATGAGTCGGGGGTCACGCTCATGGTGATCACCTGGAGGAGGCTGTCCATCACGGTGTTGGGCGTGCTTCTTGCAGGCGTGCCTCCGACGCCGTCGCCGCCGACTTGTGCGCAGATGTCTTCGACGTTCATGAAGCCGCCGCCCATGCCGCCGCCCATCATCCCGCCGCCCATGCCGCC
>JAFGIR010000119.1 GCA_016929515.1 Pirellulales bacterium
CGAGAGTGAACTTGTGGCATCAAGCGCCGCTTGCGGCCTGTCTGGTCGGCAACGGCCGCAGCCGCGCGCCTACTGCCGTTGGCGCCAGCTTTTTCGGGGGGGACCGAAGGCGTCGATCGCCTTTGGTTCGGTGTCGTGGATATCGAGAATCTTGTCGAGCGTCGTGATTTTGAAGACTTCGACAATGTTGGGCGAAATGCAGCACAGTCTCAGATCGATCTTGTCCTTCTTGCACTGTTTATAGAGAGACATGATCTGGCCAATCATGGCCGAGGCCATGAATTCGATTCCATCGAGATTCAGAAGCAATCTCCGATCGGCGGCCGCTTGTAGGGTGAGGTTCTTGAAATCCTGGCCGATTTGCCGGATGATCGTTTGATCCAAGATCTTCGTGTGGCGGAACGAAACCACGACCACGTCTCTCGCGTCCCGAACGTCGAGCATCTTCATCAGACTGTCCTCTCCCTCGATGGGAACCGACCGTGGCGTTCTTATACCGATAGTGTATCCGTCGGCCTACGCTTCGTAAATCCGTCCCTCGCGGTATTCGCGCCAGGCCGTTTCGAAGGCTTTTGGCTCGCTGGCGACCTTTCTGGTCGGAATGGTGTCGCAGCGGAACCCGTCGGGCGAATCGCCGTCGGCCACGATTCGGACGATCGACCCGCGGAGCGACTCGTTTTCCGGCCGATAGCCCAACGGCCGGCCGTCGGGCGTCCGGACATTCGGATGGATCGTTTGGCCGGCGTCGTCCAACACAAGAAACGACCCTCGCGAGCCGCCTCCCTGTTCGAGAAAAGCGACAATCGCCTTCAGATAGGCGACGCTGGCCGTGGCAAGGTGCTCGGCCTCGACGGCCGCCGCGAGCCGGCTAGGCACATCGACCCGCAACCCGTCCGATCGCACGCGGTCGACCAGGGCAACGGCCTCGGTTAGCGCCTGCCGGGCCGTTTCGAGCCGCCGGAGGTGACCGGCGGCCGCGGTCATGCGGTGTTGGATTTCACGGAGCACGTCGTCCGGCGGGCGAGCGGTCGTCGCGGCCGTCCAGCGAGCCCACTTCTCGCCGAGACGTGAAATCGCGGCGCCGATCGACTCGGCGTCCCTAGGTTCGGGAGGCAACTCGGCGCCGTAGACGTTGGCGATGTATTCGGCCGCGCGAATGCCGCCGACCTGGCCGGCGTTCAGCGCGGAGCCGCCCGGCCGCTTGACGCCGTGCGTGCCCGCCATCTCGCCGATGACAAACGTCTGGGCCACGGACGACTCCCACCACCGATTGACCGCCAGCCCGCCGTTGTTGTGCTGGGCGCAGACGGCGACTTCCAGCGGTTCGCGGCGAAGGTCGATTCCGTGTTCGGCATAGATCTCCACGGCCGCCGGGTTCATGTGGGCCAATCGGTCGATCGGAAGCTCCTGCAGGGCCGCGTTGGCCTTCAGATAGTCGAGCGCCTCGGCCTCCAATGCTTCCAGGGCAAACGGGCCAATCGCGTCGTTGCCGATCGGATTCGATCGGAAGTCGAGAAACACCCGGCGACCTCGCTGCGTCTCTTGAGAAACCAGCAGGTCGATAAGCGACGACTGGTGATCGCCGATCCGCCGCGGGTCGAAGGGCCACTGGTATCCTTTCAGAAAAATGCTCGTGGCCAGCTTCGCCATGCTCGGGAACGAGTCGGCCAGGAAATCCCGGGCAGCGTTTCCGTCGGCGTCGGTGCTGAAAATTCGCGGAACGGCCTGCATGTAGGTGCCCGAGGTGTTCCAACGGAATTTCGTGCTGGCGATGCCGAATTGCGACTCGGTGAGGTTTTCGGCGGCCAGTCCGGCGGCCAGGGCCAGACCGTGCAGGCCCGTCTGACCTTTCGGATAGACGGTCGTTTCGTAGAGCGCGCCGGGCCCGCCGGCGGCGAGGACCAGATTCTCGCACGTAAAGACGTTAAGTTTCCAAGCCCCCTGTTCGAGCCCGGCCAGGTCGAGACAAACAACGGCCACCACGCGTTTCGACGGCCCCTGGCCCGAGGTGACCATTTCGGCGACTTCCTGGCGGTCGACAATCGGGATGCCGTAGCGCCGGACCTCGCGTTCGAGCGCGTCGCTCATCATCCGGCTGGTTCTCGGCCCGGCCGAGGTTGCCCGCTGGCGCGGATCGTGATCGGTCTTGTAGCCGGCAAACGCTCCCAGAGCGTCTTGCGGAAACGGAACGCCCGCCCGAACCAGGTGATGGAACTCGCGGAGCGATCCGATGCCTTCGATCAGGGCCAGA
Organism: Pirellulales bacterium; assembly: GCA_016929515.1. Taxonomy (GTDB): domain Bacteria; phylum Planctomycetota; class Planctomycetia; order Pirellulales; family Thermoguttaceae; genus UBA11386. Next base: position 2,252 of record JAFGIR010000119.1, read on the forward strand.
TCCTCGTGGGCGCAGCCACCGGCGGTGAGACTTTCGGCAAACGCCTCGGCACTGTCCGCCGTCGCGGTCGCCGTGCCCAGCTTGTAGTAGGTCTGCTTGTCCGACCCGCTCATCCGCGAGGCGCCCAGGCCGAGCCCTCGGGTCGCGACAGTGATTCGCTGCTCGGGATTCTCCACGCCGGCGGCGCGCATGAACTCCCAAAGATGCACCGCGCAGTTCATGCCGGCAGCGCCCGCGCCGACAATCAGCGTGTTCTGCCGGCGGACGCACACGGTCGGTGGTTTCGCGTTCCGTTGTGCCATCATGGATTCCCCGTCGGCACTTCATGTGAAATGCGTCCTCAAAGCCGGCGCATATGAAAACCGCCGTCGACGTTGATCACCTCGCCGGTCGAAAAATCGAGCCGCCCTTCGGCAATCGCGACGACGGCCTGGGCCACGTCGTCGGGCGTGCCCCAGCGGCCGATCGGCGTCAGTCCGTCGGCAATCAACCGATCGTATTTCTCCTTGACGACCGAGGTCATGTCGGTGGCGATGATGCCGGGCCGGACCTCGAACACGCCGATGCCGAACTCGGCCAGCCGGTCGGCGTACAGGGCCGTCATCATGCCGACGCCGGCCTTCGAAATGCAGTACTCGCCACGCCCCGGCGAGCTGGTATAGGCCGAAAGCGACCCGATGTTCACGATGCGAAACCGGCGGCCGGCGTGTTCCTTTTGCTGGTCGATCATCCAACGGGCAACCGCTTGCGTGAGGAAGTAGGGCCCTTTCAAATTGACGCCCAGCACTCGATCGAAACTCGCTTCGGTCGCTTCGAGCAAGTCCTTTCGCTCCAGCGGCGCCACGCCCGCATTGTTGACCAACAGGTCGCACCGCTGCCACTCGGCGCGGACCGATTCGATCAGGCGGTCGCGGTCGCCGGCCGCCGCGACGTCGGCGGCAACAAGCAGACACGCGGCGCCGGCCGCTTCGACGAGCGTCTTGGTTTCGCCGGCCGCCGTTTCGTTGCCGCGGTAGACGACGGCAACGTTCATGCCGGCTCGGGCCAACCCGACCGCGATACCTCGGCCGATTCCTCGGCTCGCGCCGGTGACCAGCGCAACGGGTCGTTGTGAAGTCATGACTGTCCGACCTCCAAGGTTGCTGACCCTAAGAACCCATCCAAGACCCGCATGAGCCGCTTATTGTCATCCTGAGCGCAGCGAAGGACCTCGTTTGATTGTCATCCCGAGCGCAGCGAAGGATCTCGTTTGATTGTCATCCCGAGCGCAGCGAAGGATCTCGTTTGATTGTCATC
>JAFGIR010000017.1 GCA_016929515.1 Pirellulales bacterium
CCCCGCCGATCTCGCCGCCTTCCGCTGTATCGAGACTTACCACGCCCTAGTTCTTACGCAGGAGCCTTGCACGATGAGACGCCGACTGTTGATATCGTTTCTTGCTGTTCTCGCGCTTAGCGTTTCGCTCGGCCTGGCCGCCGACGAAACGCCGAAACTCCACTCGGCGATCCGGCCCGTGCCGCGCGACCGGGGCGGCTGGATGCAACGTCACGAGAGGATGAACCAGCGCGTCAAGCAGGGCAACGTTGATTTGGTTTTCGTCGGCGATTCGATCACCCATGGCTGGGAGGCCCGCGGCAAGGAGGTCTGGAAGCGATACTACGCCCCGCGCGCCGCGGTCAACCTGGGCATCGGCGGCGACCGCACGCAGCACGTCCTCTGGCGGCTCGAAAACGGCAACCTCGAGGGCATCAGGCCCAAGTTGGCCGTGGTGATGATCGGCACGAACAACTCGGGCAGCAACACGCCCGAGGAAACGGCCGAGGGCGTGGGAAGAATTGTCGAAAAACTCCGCGAGAAGTCGCCGGAGACGAAGGTCCTTGTGCTGGCCATATTTCCGCGGGGAGCCGACAACAACGACGCGCGACGCCAGGTGAACCAGAAGACCAACGCGCTCATCGCCAAGCTGGCCGACGGCAAGTCGATCCTGTTCCTCGACATCGGCGAGAAGTTTCTCGGCCCCGGCGGCACCCTGAGCCGCGACGTGATGCCCGACTTGCTGCATCTGACGGCGGACAGCTACGCGATTTGGGCCAAGGCGATCGAACCGGTCGTGAGCAAGATTTTGGGCCCGCTGCCGGAGCCGGCCACGGACGAGGCGGAAGAGGGTTTTGTGTCGCTGTTCGACGGCCGTTCGCTCGACGGATGGCGCAAGGAGGGCGGCGGCGCGACCTACTCGGTCGAAGACGGAACGATCGTCGGCCGCGTCGGCCCCGGCGCGAACACCTTTCTCTGCACGAAGAAAGACTACGCGGATTTCATTCTCAAGCTTGAACTCAAGTTCGACGTGCCGGTGAACTCGGGCATCCAGGTCCGCAGCCACGTGGACAAGAAGGGCCGCGTGTTCGGCTACCAGTGCGAGGTCGACCCGACCAATCGGGCGTACTCGGGCGGGATCTACGACGAGCGGCGTCGTGGTTGGCTCCTCGCGCCCAAGGAAACGGGCCCGGCGCGCAAGGCCTTCAAGGTCGACGGCTGGAACGAGTTCGTCATCCGCGCGGTCGGCCCGCGGATTCAAACTTGGATCAACGGCGTCCCGTGCGCCGACCTGACCGACGACAAGGATGCGAAGGGCCTCATCGGCCTGCAGGTCCACAAGGCGAAAGAGGGTCAGATCCGCTGGCGGAACATTCGAATCAAGGAAGTGGAAAGTAAGAAGAATGAAAAGTGAAGCGGGCTGGACCGCCGGCAGTCGGTGGGAAAGACGTTTCGCGCCGGGCGGCTATTTCACCGTGAACTCGATCGACGCTTCGCCCGTTTTGTCCGCCTTGAGATCCTCGACGGCGAGCTTCAGCAGATACGTGCCGGGGTGAATGTCCTTGGGCAGATGAAAGTCGCAGCCGATGAAATAGTCGCGCCGCGGGTTCAGGCAATACTCTTCGGTGGTGGTCGATTCGTGCCGGGCAACTTGCCCTCCGGCGGCGTCGAAGATTTGATAACTGCTTTGCAGCGAGCTGTGGTAGCCGCGCGGGGTTGATTCGGTGCGGAAGTTCTCAACCTCGGCGTAGAGCAGAACGCGTTGGCCGGGCGTGAACTCGTATTTCTCGAATCGCTCGATCGAGCCGTAGCTTTGCACGGCCCGGCAAAAAGCCAAATTGCGGACTTCCAGGGCGGCGGCCTCGCCGAGGTTTCTCGACGCGTCGCGCAGATGGCGTCGCGCCTCGCTCAATCGGCCGGCGTTGGGCGTGCCCTCGTCGGCCGCGAGGAGCGTGTTGATCGCCGCAATCTGGCTGGTCCAATAACGCGAAAGCGACGGATCGGCCGAGTCCACCGCCACGGCGGCTTCGTCATGCCGGCCAGCGGCCAACTGGAGCAACCGCAGCTTCACCTCGGCAGCGGCAGTTTGCTCGTCGGGCGTCTGACGCATCTGGTTATCCAATATCGCGATGGCATGCGTCAGGGGCGCCTGCCAGTCCGTTGTGGTATCGTCTTGAGGAACGGCCGTGGAAAGCTGGCGTGAACGCTGAGCGTGGTTCGGCGCCGCCGCCAGCCGCGGATCCGGATGGATCGGCGGACGCGCCATGTCGGGACCCGACGGCGGCAGTATGTTACGGTCGGCGGTTGGTAGCCGGGCCACGTGGGGCTCGATGGCGGGCGACTCGGCAACCGGTTCGATGGTCGGCGCGGCGTCACGCGCCAACGGCGGATACGGCTCGACCGTCCTCGTGGCAAGGGTCTCCTCGCGGCGAAGCTGCTCGCCATAGGCCAATCGAGCACGGAAACTCTCGGCGACCAACGGCCAGAGGCTCGGCTCGGAGGCCTGCAATTGGGCCAGAAGCTCGGCCGAGACGGCCGGATCGTCCGCGCTGAGCCGGCGCACTTCGGCCATCACCTGTTGAAGCTCGGCCGTCGTCGCGCCGCCCGAGGCGATGTCCGGCACCGGGGGAGCCGGTGCAAGCGAACTCGGCGTTTCGGGGCCCGCCGGGGCGGTCGGTGGTTGATAGGACGTAGGCCCGTCGGCCGACCACGGCGACGCGTGACAGCCGCACAGGGCCAGAAGCGCCGTCAGCAAACAGGGAAGGTATTCGTGCCGAGATCGAGACATGGACGCACTTCACCCGAGACCAATTTTCCCGCACAAGAGGGGGCGAATGATAGATGAATGGCCCGGTCGCCGCAAGGGAAGATCGCGCAGGTTGCGAGAAAATCACTCCGTCATCGGCGCAGAAGAGGGGCTTTTGGAAAGATGGCCCAGGCGATCTTCCTTGACATTCGAGCCGGTCGTGATCCTGCCCTGGAGTGGCTCACGCTGGTTCCTTTGCCTGGGGAGCGGCCAACCAGAGGATGAGCCTTTCGAGGATCAGGCGTGGGGCGAGCGAGCTGGCCCCTTTCAGGTCCAAGTCGGCCTGCAACAGGGCCGGATAGAGCCGCGCGCCGCGATGGCGACCCAATTGGCGGAGTTGGCGTTGGGTTTTTTCAAGGACGAATCGCTTGACGCCGGCTTGTTCCAGTGCCGGTCCGAGGGCCGGCCGGCGTCCGGCGGCTTCGGTCTTGAGCACCAGCCGCGTGGCGGCGGCCAGACGGCGCAGCGACGCGGAAATCTGGCCCAGGATGGCGATGGGCGTCTCGCCGGCCAGCAGCAACCGGTCCAACTGGGCCAGGGCCTCGGGCACGTTGGCGGCCAAGGCCGCGTCGAGCATGTCCCAGGTCGTCTTGGCCCGCCATGAGCCGACCATCCGGCCGACGACCTCGGGCGTAATCGGTTCGCCGCCGGCGACCGAGAGCGCCATCTTGGCCAGTTCCTGGTCCAGCAGACCCAACTCGGGCCCAACCAATTCGATGAGCGTTTCGGCGGCGGCCGACGTGATCTTTGCCTGGTGGGCCTGCTTGGCCCAGGCGGTAACCCAGCGGGCCAGCTTGCCGGCCGGCGGGGCGTTGGTGTTGACGACCAGACCCGAGGCGGCCACGGCCTTGTAGAGCCGCGTGTTCGACGGAAACGACTTGAGTTGCAGGACCAACACGCCGGCCGTGCTTGGCCGGGCGACGTAGTCCTCCAATTCGGCCCGATAGCGAGTCACGAACGGATCGGCCTGGTCGACGACGATCAGCCGCCGTCCGCCGCCGAACATGGCCATGGTGGCCAGCTCGCCGAGCACGTCGCCCAATTCGGCCGCGCGGCCCTCGAACGTCGAAAGCGAGAATTCGGCATCTTCTTCGCCGAGCACCTCGGCCCGCAGACTTGCGAGGACCTGGCGGGCCAGAAACGGATCGTCGCCGAACGTGACACAGACGCCCACGGCCGGGTGCTGGCCCGGCTTGGCAAGGTAATCGAGGGCATCAATCGGCTTGGCCATGGACCGGGGATGGGGGGTTGGGGATGCAACTCGCGGACTCGAAACGGCTGCTAATAGGGAATCATGTCGGGCGCGTCGTCGGCGATTTGGGTCATCTGGCGAACGGTTTCCGGGTCGGTGTCGTTGTCGAGGCGATGCACGCTCCCGTCGGCCATGGCCACGTTGACGACGCCTGGGTGATTGCTCGAAATGCATGGCCGGCCGCTGGGATCATCAATCACGTAACTCATGGTCTGGGCGTCCAGGTCGCGCGGCTCGGCCCAGGCGATGTCCGACCCGGCCACCTCGGCCAGCAGAATCGTGTTGGCGGTGCCGTCGCTGATGTCCGAAATCTTGTGCGAGGTCGGCCCTTCGGAGACGCAGCCCGGCCCGACGACCATGACATAGTTGGTCGGCGCGCCGTTGGGAAACCCGGTTCTGCCCGGCGGACTGCTGGCGCATTGAAACGAACTGATCGGCACTTGGGTCACGGCCCGGTTGGCCGGGCTGTCCCACGGCTCGTCAAGGTGGTATCTCTCGTAGAGGTCTTGCTGTTCGAGGTAGGGCAGGATCAGCACGCGCCAACTGTACATCGGCTTGCCGTCCTTGTCGGCGACGTAGGCCGGTGGAAACTGGCCGTACTCGCTTTCATAATTGTGCAATGCCAGCGTGACTTGTTTCATGTTGTTCATGCACTGAGCGCGTCGGGCGGCCTCGCGGGCGGCCTGGACCGCCGGCAACAGCAATGCGACCAGAATGCCACCGCAGACCAGCAGCATGAAGCCGCCCCCCAGCACGACGAAGACGACCACCAAGGTTGTCGAGGGACTCTTGCGCGGCGGCGCCGGCGCGGAAATCGGTGATTCCACCGGCGTGCCCGGAATCGTGATCGTCTGGCCACACTTGGCACACGGGCCGGTCTGGCCGGCATACTGATCGGCCACGTTGGTCACGGCCCCGCAGAACGGACAAGTAAATGAAATCGGCATGGTTTGGGTCCTTATTCATGTTCCGGAATCGGTAACATTCCTCCGCGCCACTGCGCGAGATTGGTTTTCACGCGGAGGCGCGGGGACACCGAGACTAAACAGTAGGCATCGCCCACCGCGATCCGGGTGGCACCGATGATTTTCCGCCATCGAGTCTGACATTTCCTTGCATTTTTTCGGAAAATCGTCGATGCTACCCGGTATTCTACCAGTTCTCCTTTTCTTCGTCGGTCAATTCCGCGTCGACCCGGGTCATTTTGCGGACCAACTCGGGGCGCAGTTCGTTGCCCAGAAAATGGACGTGTCCGTCGACAAACGCCGCGTTGGCCCCGTCCGGGTGCGCGCTCGAAATCCCAGGTTTGTCCGGGTCGTTGATTTGGTAGCTCATCGTGGTCGCGTCCAGATCGCGGGGCTCGGTCCATAGGATGCCCGAGTCGGCCACCTCGACGAGCATGATCATCTGATCCGTGTGGCGAATTGACTTCAGGTCGGCCGACGTGGTGCCTTCCGAGAAACAACCCGGCCCGACGATCATCGCGTAGTTCGTGCTCGATGGGTCGTCGTTTGGACCTCGCGTCGGAACACTCGGACAGCGGAAAACGGTCGGGCAAGATTCCTTGGCGACGGCCAGATTGTGCGGGCTGTCCCACGGCTCGTCCAGTTTGAATTCCTCGTAAAGGTCGCTCTGTTCAAGGTACGGCAAGATCAATACCCGCCAACCGTACATGGGCTTTCCGTCGTTGTCGGCGACGTAGGCCGGTGGAAACTGGCCGTGCTCACTTTCATAAATATGAAGCGCCAAGGCGAGTTGCTTCAGGTTGTTCATGCACTGAGCGCGTCCGGCCGCTTCACGGGCGGTCTCGACGGACGGCAACAGCAACGCGACCAAGACGCCGATGCCCAGCAGCGCGAAGAAAACGGTCCAGCAGCCGCACGAACGCTTTTTGACCGGCTCGGCGGGAGCCGCCGAAGGCGAGCAGGCCGGTTCACCGCAAGCAGGACAGGCAGGTTGATCGGACATGGGTCTGGTCCTCGTCGAGTGATTTTGGACGGGCCGTGGGTAGTCTCCGATGGGCGGTGCCCACCTATTCCTTCGCCATTTCGGCGCGAGTCTTTTGGATTACCTCAATCAATTGCCTTGCCGCGTTCTCGATTTTCTTCAGATTGCCTTCGGCGATATCCTTGGCCGAGGCTAGCGATCCGCCGACCCCCAGCGCGGCGGCGCCGGCGCGAAGGAACTCGCCGGCCGTCTTCACGTTGACGCCCCCGGTCGGCATAAGCGGAATCTGGGGCAGAGGGCCGTGAATCGCCTTGATATGGGCCGGGCCGGTCACCTCGGACGGGAACACCTTGACCACGTCGGCCCCGGCCTGCCAGGCCGTGAGTACTTCGGTCGGCGTCATCGCGCCAGGCATCACCGGCACGCCATAGCGCCGGCACATCTCGATCACTTCGAGGTTGACCGTCGGCGCGACCAGGAACTTCGCGCCGCTAAGCATGGCGATTCGGGCTGTCTCGGTGTCGAGAATCGAGCCGGCCCCCAGCACGATCCGATCGCCCAGCCGGTCGGCCACCTGCTCGACGACCCGATGGGCACCCGGCACGGTGAACGTGACTTCGATCACATCGACGCCGCCGGCCAACAGGGCTTCGGCCACGTCGACGAGTCCCTGACTGCTGGGAGCTCGGAGAATCGAAACGAGGCCTGAGCGAAGAATTCGGTCGATCGCGCTGTTGGATGCCATCGCAAACGCCTCGGTCGCAAAACCAAATGTCTAGCCAACTTGTAGGATAAAGCGGTTTCCAGCGGCGGTCAATGGGGAGCAGGTCCCCGCCGTCTGGTGGGTGTCACCGGCTCCCGTTTGACCGCTTCGGCCATTACCAGGCACAAGGTCGTTCGACGAGTGAAAGAAAGCGGATTTCACCGATTTTGGATCCTAGCCCCCGGTTTGCCCGATGGGAATAATAGACCGGTGTGTCAGGCTGCCTTGGGCGGGCGTTTTCTTGCCCTCGGGCCTTCTGTTTCATCACCGAACAAGCCAAACCCAGACCCGTAGGTTCTTGCTTTGTTCTCTACCGAATCCATCAATCCTAACGTTATCGAGCTTGCCGTCTTGCTCGTGGTGCTGGGCGTGTTGTCGACGGTGGCCGTGGTCGTGATCACGAAAATTCGTCCGAAGCCGGTACAACAGGAACCACTCGCCAGCGAATTGCTATCAAAATACCGCGAAATGCACTCCCGGGGTGAGCTATCCGACGCAGAATTCCGAACAATAAAAACGACGCTCGCCGAGCGATTCCAGCGTGAGTTAAGGGATGACGGCGAAACGGGTTGCGACGCTTGATACGGCCGTACCGAAATGGTTCCCCTTGACGTGACCTCGGCCGGCCGGACCGGTTGGAACAGCGGAGCTGTGAAAACCGATTTACCGGCGGACTCGTAGAACAAGCAAACGCATTAAGGCTCGACACATACGGACACGGATGACCTGAAGGCCAAGGGCGGGAATGTTCTCGCAGGCTACTCGAGCGACACCAACGATTACGACTCGGTTTCCGACGACCAATGACGGTCGCGGCGGCCGGGGAGATACCGAAAGGAAATGGTATGCCTTCAGGACGGGATTTCACCAGTGGACGCCGAGGTGGTGGAACCACCAAGAAAAACGCTTTCTGTTCCTTCTGCCGAAAGAGCTATCGCGATGTCGGCCCGCTGGTCGAAGGGCCGAGCGACGTCTATATCTGCGGCGAGTGTATCGATCTGTGCCAGTCGATCCTCGACCAGGAACGCCGCCGCCGGGGAACGAACAAACAACTGTTCACGAAGATTCCCTCGCCGCGTGAAATGGTCGAGCGAATCGACGAGTACGTGATCGGCCAGCAGCAGGCGAAAAAGGTCCTGGCCGTGGCCGTCCATAGCCACTACAAGCGGCTCACCCACGGAACGACCAATTCCGACGTCGAAATCGACAAGTCGAACATACTGCTGCTCGGTCCGACCGGTTCCGGCAAGACGCTCCTGGCCCAGACCCTTGCCCGGATTCTCGACGTTCCGTTCGCCATCGGCGACGCGACGACGCTGACCGAGGCGGGCTACGTGGGCGAGGACGTCGAGAATCTGCTGCTGCGGCTGTTGCATGCGGCCGACTTCGACATCGAAGCAGCCCAGCGAGGCGTCCTCTACATCGACGAGATCGACAAGATCGGCAAGACGAGCCAGAACGTCTCGATCACGCGCGACGTGTCGGGCGAAGGCGTGCAGCAGGCCTTGCTCAAAATGCTCGAAGGCACCACCGCCAACATTCCTCCCCAGGGCGGACGCAAGCATCCCGAACAGCAATACATCCAGATGGATACGAGCAATATCCTGTTCATCTGCGGCGGGACGTTCGTCGGCCTCGACAAGATCATCAGCCAGCGGTTGGGCAAACAGACGATCGGCTTTGCCCAGCGAGACAACACGGATCACGACGCCGGACTGGCTGAACTGCTCCCGCAAGTGACGAGCGACGATATCCTGCAGTTTGGACTGATTCCCGAACTGGTGGGCCGCTTGCCCATCGTGACCGCCTTGACTCCGTTGGACGACGAGGCATTGGTTCGGGTCCTGACCGAACCGAAGAACGCGCTGGTAAAACAGTATCAAGAGCTCTTCAAAATGGAAAGCGCCGAGTTGGAATTCACGCCCGAGGCGCTTCAGGCGATTGCCCACCGTGCCCAGGAACGCGAGACGGGCGCGCGGGGTCTTCGATCGATCATCGAGAGCGTGATGCTCGATATTCTCTACGAGCTGCCCGACCAAGCTCGCGGCAGCCGATACCTGATCAGCGATGACATCGTCCACGGTCGCGAGCGGCTGTTCCCCCTGCCGCGCGAGAAGCGTGAAAGCGCGTGATCGCCGGTCAACTTTGAATGACCAAGACGCGAGAATCGCTTGAACCAACGGTCAGTCCGTTAGAGCCCTCTTGCGGCTTCGCCTCGCGAGACAACCGAGGCGGGTTGTCTGGGCGCCCCATCGGCTCCGTGCGATAATCGTGTCGCCCTTCTTTCGGGCCGCACAGCCAAAGAAGTCCTCGGAAACAGGCCAACCGCGACTGCGGCGACGCCCGCGCGCAAGTGCAGTGGCGGCGGCCGTATGGTATAATCGCCTCATGGCCCTACAGGGCGGCAAGGCCGCCAGCCAATGGCGGTTCCGCGCCGCGGCAAGAACCCACTCCCGTTGGTCGCTGGACTTCGTGACAAGGCCACAATCTTCGAGAGCCGCATGAAGGGCCATGGCGCCTGGAACCGCCGTGAATCCGTCGAGACAAAGAGGTGCGAAGTAGAAGCATGAGCCGAGCGAAGCGAGTTTCTATCCTGCTGGGGCTTGTGCTTGTTATGATGGGCTTTGCGACGCGCGGTCGAACCGGTGTCAACGAATCGGCACGCGGCATCCCCGTCGCTTATCGGACCGACGTGGTTGTGGTCGGCGGGGGGACGGGCGCGGTCGCCGCGGCCGTCGCGGCGGCCGAGTCGGGGGCAAGCGTCTTTCTGGCCGCGCCGTACCCCTATCTGGGCGACGACATGACGGCGACCTTGCGCCTGTGGCTGGAGGAGGGCGAGACGCCCGTCGCGCCGTTGGCCAAGCGGATCTTCCGCGACCAGTTCGACAACCCCGACGTGCCCCACCCGCGCCGGCTCGA
>JAFGIR010000120.1 GCA_016929515.1 Pirellulales bacterium
CGGCGTCGACGTTCTCGTCGCCACGCCCGGTCGAGTCCTCGACCTGATGGCGCAGGGACACGTCGACGTGAGCGGCGTCGAGATTCTCATCTTCGACGAAGCCGACCGGATGCTCGACATGGGATTTATCCACGATCTGCGGCGGATTGCCTCGAAGGTGCCAAGCGGCCGCCAGACACTGATGTTTTCGGCCACGATGCCCGACGCCATCCGGCGCGTGGCCGCCGAGTGGCTGCGCGATCCGGTCCACGTTCAGGTGGCCCAGGCCGCCGCGCCGGCGGAAAAAATTACCCAGTCCGTCTACTTCGTCGAACCGAAGCAAAAACCGACGTTGCTGGCCGACTTTCTCACCGATCGGGCCGGCACCCGCACGCTGGTCTTCTCGCGAACCAAGCATGGGGCCGACAAGATCGTTCGGAACTTGGTGCGCGGCGGAATTCAGGCAGCCGCCATTCACGGCAACAAGAGCCAGGCCACCCGGCAACGCGTGCTTGGGCAATTCAAGTCCGACCGGTTGGCCGTGCTCGTCGCCACCGACGTGGCCGCCCGAGGGCTCGACGTCGACGATATTGCCCACGTCATCAATTACGACATGCCCCAAGATCCGGAGACTTACGTTCACCGTATCGGGCGCACCGGCCGCGCCGGCGCCTCGGGCATCGCGATTTCGTTCTGCGGGCGCGACGAATATGCCCAATTACGACTGATCGAACGCCTGATTCGCCACTCGATTACCGTCGAGGGAGGTCAGCAGCCCCAAGCGGTGCAGGCGAAGCGGCCGCAACGCGTTCCGCGCTCGGCTACCGCGTCGGCGTACAAGAAGTCGCACGGTTCGTCGGGTGAAGCCCCGACCGCTTCCGGCGGCCCACAAGGGAGCCCACGCAAACCGCGCCGGCGACACGTTCGGCCGAAGACGCGTCGAGGCGCGCAACGCGTCAGGAGCAAATGATCGACGGTCGGGCGAAACTCGAACCATCGGCTAGATCGCGTCACGGATAACGATCATTGTTTCGTAATTTCAATCTCGCCCATATTCAGCCAACTGGCGCGTTTCGGTGTGTGATGCCAGACGATCCGCTTCAGAAGGGGTGCGGCTCGTTTTGGCCCGAAGGTTTCGATCAACAGCTTCGAGTTGTGGGTGTTGAGGTTATCGAGGACAACATGGACACGACGGGCTTGGGGACAACGATTCAAGAGATCACGCATGAACCGGGCGAAGTCAGCCCGCGTGCGATGTTTCCTCGCCTGCACGAATCGCCTGCCCGCCGTCGGTTCCGCGGCCGCGAAGACACCGCGCGCGTCACAACGTCGATATTCGTAGTCCTGTTTGGCGATCATGCGGAGACTAATGCCGCCAGCAGACATTTCTTGGAAGACGTACTAGTGCAGTAGAACTCGCAGCTTCTTGAATTTGCGTTGCTCGACGCCTTGGAGATTCTCTTCCTTGAGTCCCATCTTGACGGCCTGATTGAACGCTTCGACAGCGGCCTTCCGCTGGCCGCACGCATGAAACGCTTCGGCCTGGTGGAAGAACCGCAATGGTGTCGGCTTTTGGGCGATGGCTTTTCGGAGATCCTCCAGCGCGCGCTCGGGGTGATTCAACGCCAAGTGGACGATAGCGCGAGAATCAAGCAAGTCATCGCTCGGGCCGGCGTTCTTGACGGCGCGTTCGATCAAGTCGGCCGCTTCGTTCAGTTTGACGCCGTGCCGGGCGAGCAGCACCGCGAGATTGTTCAAAACCGTGGGATTTTCAGGCGTCTTCCGCAGAATGTCGCGGTAAATAGCCTCCGCTTCTTGGAAGCGATCCTGCAGGTTTCGAAGGACGGCAATGGCGATTTCGATGACCATGGCATTCGGATTCTGTGCGGCCGCCTTTTGGAGGATGCGATCGACGCGATCCATCTGCTTGCGCGACGCGCCTTTCCCGTCGATGACCGCAAAACACGCCCAGGCAATCTGATGGGGATCGCTCGTCTCCCAGAGCGAATCGATCAGGTCGATGGCATCGTCCAGACGTTCCTGTTTCGCCAGAAACGACGCCATCAGCAACTCCTGCCCGGGTTTCTGGTTGACGAATTCGCGGTAGGTCTGATAGGCCTCCTTCGAAAAGACGCCGGCCCACGTATTGTCGTTGCTTTCGCGTAGACGCCGGGCGAAATCCTCGAAGGTCTCGGCGACGAGCGACAACCGGCGGTCCTTGGCGGATTGGCTCTCCAACGGACTGTTGAGATATTCGCGCAGCAGCCTCTGTGTTCTTTCGAACTGCCGTTGTTGGAAAGCGAGTTCCGCGCGAAGCAGCACGGTCTTGAAGTCGTCGGGAGCGAGTTTGGTCAACTCCGCCGCCCAAGCCTCGGCCTCATGGTAGCTCCTTTCCGCGATGAGAGCGCTGGTATAGGCGATCACGTATCGCGGTACGTCGCGGTGCGACTTCAGCAGCTTGTCCATAAGGAGCCGATACTTGCGCAAATCGCCTTCCTCGCGGTAGAGACGGGCCAAGGTGAAGAGAACCTCGGGGCCCGGATCCTTCTGCTCGGTCATGAGTTTTTCGAGCGACGTAATCGCCTCGCGGTGATATTTTCCGCTCTGATCGTTGGCCAGCAGGACCGCCTTCCAATAGCGATCGGTGGCGGAGTGGGGATCCTCGGCAAGGTTGGCATCGATCCACCGGATCGCCTCTTGGCGCTCCTTCTGACCACCCTCTTCAGAAAGAGTCAAGGCCATTTGACGCCTTGCTTGAGCCTTCTGTTGCTTCGTGGCGTCCACGCTGCCGGAAATAATCCGCACGAGTTGCCCTTTTGCCTTGGCAAACCGGTCGGCGCGAATGAAAAACTGGGCCGCGAGCGCCGCGACCTCCGCGTCGCGCGGGGCGTTCTTGACGGCGATATCGTATTGCTTGGCGGCCTCGTCGGGTCGGTCCAGCACTTCATAGCATTGCGCGATTGCCGTGGCCGCAACCTTGGGGGGCAATTTTTTCCGCGCCTGGGCGATCGTCTTCTCAGCACTGGCGATTTGCTCGGTTTGAGCAAGAAATTGAATCAAGGCGATCCAGGGGTCGGGCGAGTCGCTCTTGAGAATCACGGCGTGACGCAACGCTTCCTCGGCTTCATCGAGGAGGCGCTGGGCTTCCTTCTCGCGTCCTTGCGTTTCCATTCGACGACCGACCACCGTAAGCAACTGACCAAGCCAAATGTGGTCCTCGACCTCATTGGAATGAGCAGCCACCTTTCGGGCGGGACCGAGGGCCGCGTCGAATTCACCTAAGCGTGCCTTGACCGCTCCCCTTTGGCGGTCAACCGACTCGGACAAAAGCGGCTCGCGCTCGGCCAACAAGCGGAACATGCGGTCGGCCTCGCGCAATCGGTTCTTCCGAGCGAGCAGTTGGGCCGTGCGGCGAACGATTTCCGGATCGTTGACGCCGAGATCGATGGCTTCGAGATACTTGTCAATGGCCGTGTCTTCGTCGTCCAATCGCTCGTGAATCATGCCGGCCAGCAGACTCACCTGTCCCCATTTGGGTCTCAAAACGGCTGCTCGACGAAGCATGTCGAGCGCTTGGCCGAGTTGTTTGGCATCGCCTCCCTGGTCGACGGACAGCATCAGTTGCATCGCCTTGGCGTAGTACCAAAAAGCACTCGGCGTGCTCTCGAGCTTACTCATGTTGGCGAGTATTTCCCGCATGACGGCCACGTCGGTCCGGGCCGCGGCGATGTGAAATCGCAGTTTCTCCACGCCGAGGTTGTCGGGTTCCGTGTCGAGAGCCTTCTTGCAGAGATCCGTCGCCGTTTCGTAGTCGCGGATCTCGTAGGCCAGTGTGGCAACATTGCGCCACAGCCACACCCGCTGCTCCGGAGTGAACTCGTCGACGTCTTCCAGCAGTCCACGTATCCGCGGTCCCGCGCCGGCCCCGTATCGCTCGACCAGGTGACGCACCTTCATCAAGCGAGTCTGCGGGCCGTTGCCGAGCTCGTTTTCCGCTGCTTCAAGCAGCCTACTCGCGTCTTCCCAATTTCGTTGGCGCTCGGCCAATCGGACGAGCGCCTGCCAGATGGCCGGCTGGAGGCTTTCCAGGCGGCGAGCCTTCGCAATAAGCTCCTCGGCTTCGGCCAGCTTCTTTTCCCGTGCCTCGCCCGTGAGTTTCTCGGCTTCTTTCAAGACGAGTTGATGCTGGGCACGCGCGTCGGTAGCGTCCTTTTGCAATTGATCGCGGGTCTCCGCGAGCAGGACCACCGCTTCGCGCGGCCGGTCTTTCGCGATAAGCAACTCGGCACGCAGTAGCGAGATGCTCGGTGAATTTCTCAGATGTTCCGCGGCGTCGTCAATCGCCTTTTCGACCTCGTTCCAATTGCGTTCTTCCTTTGGCAAATGCACGTTCTTCGCCAACAAGGTCCGTGCCAGAGAATAATAGGCATCGGACGGCGCGTTGGGAAACCGTAGGATGAGACGGTAATCCTCGATGGCTTCGGTCAACTGGCCCGATGCCGCCTCGACCTTCGCAAGATCGAGCAATGCCCTAATCGACGTTCGGTCGAGCATGGTGGCGCGCGAGAGGGCTTCTCGCTGCTGATCGATCAACCCAAGCTCCGCGCAGCATTTGGCAATGAACAAGTTCACCTGCAGGGCGCTTTCGGGTGTCGACGTCAGTTCCGGCAGCACCCGTTCAAAGCCCTTCTTCGCCGGGAGCCAGTCTTCTTCCGCAAAATGAATCATCGCTTGAAGATGTTCGAGGTAGACGTCCGGCGCGTTTTCGTCGGTCATTTGCTTGATGATCTCGCGCGCCTCGTCCAAGCGTCTCGCGTCGATGAGCAGGTTGGCCAATTGCCACATGACGGTCAGGCGGTCCTGCTTGCAACCGGTTCCGCGACGCAGCCATTCAATGGCTTTTTCCGGCTGATCGTGCGCCCGTTCAATGCTGGCCAATATCAGGTAGGTCGCGGCACGGCCGGGGAACAACTCGTCGACCGCCGTGGCGTAGATCCGTGCGTTTTTCAGATGGGGGCTATCGGGCCCCTTGCCGTCGAGGCCACTGGCCGCCACCTCGCATTGAGCCGCCAAAACCAACGCGTCACGCACCGCGTCCGCCTCCTTCGTCGCGTGGAGGGTCGTTTCTTTATCGAGCGACTTGAGTTGTCTCGCGGCGTCGATCAGGCGGTCGCGGTAGGCGGGCGTTGTCGATTCATCCTCCCGCGGCATGGCCAGCATCGCGGCGTCAAACGCCGCTTTGAGCTTCTTCGTGGCTTCGGACGACGGTGCTTTCGCGTCGGCCTTGTCGGCGGCCTGCTCGATGGCCTTGTGGATCGACTCGGTGGCGTCCCACAACGCGCCCCGAGCGAATTCGACGGCGTCTTCCTTCTCGGCCGCGCGACGAATCAACCCCAGGCGATACTCGCCCCGGATCCGATTTGCCTCGAACGAATCGGGATTGGCGTTGACCGCCTCCGAAATCCAGTAATCGGCGTCCTTCTCTCGTCCCAGCTTCTGAAGCAACCCGACCAAAACCGGATAGGTTTCCAATCGATCCGGCGCCAGCGAGGCTGCCTTCTCAAGAGGTTTCTCCGCCAACTCCGGCTGGTTCAACTGCACTTGACACGTGCCATAGATCGCCAAGAGTTCGGCGTCTTCCATCACCATCCACAAGTCATCGTGATTGCCGTCGCGCAACCAGGACACGAGCCGATCACGATTGACCGATTTGTGGTCGGGCAGCAAGAACTCCTCCAAAGCCGCCTTGCGGCCGCCGCCTTGGTCCATCCCACCGAGCGACTTCGTCCGCGGCCAAAGGTCGTAGCGGTCGAACAGCTTCTGCAATCCCTCGGCATCCGGAGGAACCTCGACGAGCAGAATGATGTGGTTCATCGCGGCGGCGCTCTGGCCTAGTTCAAACAGACTTCGCACAAGATTACGCCGTAATTGGCGCCGCTCCGGTTCTTCGCGCAGCACCTTCTCAAGATAAACCAAAGCCGTGCGGTAGAAGAGCACCGCGTCGTAAGGGCGGCCGGCCTTCGCGAACTTCTCCGCGAATTCGACCAGCATCAATCCGTGTTCGGCCGCGATCTCATTGTCCTCTCTTCTCAGTCGGCCATATCTCTGATAGCTGGTCGATGCTTTGATGATCTCCTCGTACTGAGCATCGAGGTCCTCCAAGCCAGCGGCCGTTTTCCTGGCTGCCCGGGCCTTCTCCAAGAAAAAACCAGCCTGATTCTTCACCTGCATGCGGTGCAAAAAGAACACGGCGATCAACACAACCAGCGAACAGCCCAAGAGAATCGCCAACAGGCGGACATTCAGTGGAAACTTGTCGTTGTTCATGGGCTAAACCTGAATGACCCCCGCGGGGGACTAGTGGCCAGTGGACGCGACGTGATCAATCCAAGAGGGCTTTTGTCGGGCATTCCACGATGCCCCGCCGGTCGTTGACCACGCATCCGTCAATTAAGCTCGTTCCATTAATATTGCTCGGAGGGCCAATTTCGTCGATCGGACGACGCACATGGTTGGCCACACACAATATACTAATCATACCAGTGTTTGTTCGAAATGGTACGACGTCGCGAGCCTGCCCAACGAATCTGACGCCATTTGCCCGGCACGTTATAACGGTCGCGTCGTTCCAGGGCATCTCCCCGGCGGCCAAAGGGGGCCTGGGCGAGAACCAACGGTCGACCGTTGTCGATCGAGCCTCGTCCGTCCCACGCTTGCCTGAAGTAAAGAAAGGTATCAGTTGCCGGGGGGGTCGTAGTAGTACTGAATGAAATGCTTGACATTCAGTGCAAACCAGTTGATAGTAAGAGTTGCGAATCTCTAGACCCTACAAATTTCCTAGTTTACCGAGATCAAGCGAGATCGACGGCTGCCGGGCATTGCAGACTTGGCAAGTGCTGGTCCTGATGGTGCGTCTGCCCACGAGGTCGGCATTTCGATCCCGCACGAGAAGGGGACATCCCATGACGTCTTTCGTCGATCGGTTTCTGGCCATCTTGGCTGTTTGCGCTGTCTTGCTTTCTGTCAATCGGGCCTCGGCGGTTGAGAAGGTTTACACCGATTTCGATCGTTTTGGCGTTCGCGGATCGATCAGCGACAGTATCGCCGCAGTGGGCCAGCGATTTGGCGGGCCATCGGGCAACGGCGATGTGCAAGTCTTCGACCCAATCGAAGTCGACGGCGTTTCCGTGTATCTGGCCGACATCCTCGCCACGCAAGAGGTGACTCTGTCGACCGGCGCCGACTTCGGGGCGGGCGCGTTGGCGGTCGACGGAAACACGATAATCGCGGCAGCCTATCGAAATGAGGTAAACGGCGCCACCGAGGCAGGCTGCGTCTTCGTTTTCACTCGCGAAGAGGGCGAGTGGACGTACCAAGACCAATGGAACGAACCGCTCCCGCTTGGAGCCGACACGTCGATTGCCGCGAACGCGAAGTTCGGCATTGCCGGCGATCTGGACGGCAATCAGGCACTCGTCCTCGCCGGTGGCAAGAATATGGCGTATGTCTACAACCGCTTGGACGGCGTCTGGGACGGCGGCACGCCCTTGCCCGGCGGAAGTCTCAACTCGCCGGTTGCCGGGGCCCTCGACAACGGTGTTGTCGTGGTAGGGTCGTTGCTTGACGCCGCCCATGCCGACGTTTGGCGATACAACGGCGAAACATGGGGCCACGAAGCGGAAATTGCCCAACCGGTGGCCAACAGCCTTTTTGGTTCCGCGGTCGCCATCTCGGGCGATACGCTGGTCGTCGCGGCCCACGGTCAGGCGGTCGGCGATCAGGCAGGAGCCGGGGCCGTTCATCTTTATCAGTACGACGAAGTCGGCAGTCAGTGGCTTTTGGAGCAGTCGATCGAGAATCCCGATCCGGTTGCCGGGGATGCATTCGGTTACAGCGTGGCGATTGAAGGCGACCGCCTGGTCGTCGGAGCGCCGCGGGTCGACGTTGGTGGGGCCGTGGACGCCGGGGCTGCCTATGTTTTCGAGCGGGACGATTCGGTCTGGACGCAGATCGACAAGCAGGTGCTTGCCACCCCACTCGCGGGCCAATGGTTCGGCGAAACGGTCGGCGTCGATGAGTTTTCGCTCCTGATTGGCGGCTCGGGCAAGACCACGGTCGATCCGGTTGGCCAGGGAGTGGTTCAATTGGAAGCGCCGGTCAGCGTCCGCATTCCCGGCGATGCCAACCGGAGCGGAGCAGTCGACGACACCGACGCGGCCATTCTGGCAGCGCACTGGGGTGACAGCGACGTGAGCTGGGGCGACGGTGATTTTGACGGGGACAATCTGGTTGGCCCACGCGACGCGTCGATTCTGGCGGCCCACTGGGGTTACGGGTCCACCGGAACGGCGGCCGCGACGGCCGTGCCCGAGCCAAGCACGCTTGTCTTGCTGATCGGGGCACTTCTAGGTTTGGCCGCCCTCCGGCGTTAAACGGCCCTCGGTTGGCTCATTTATCGAACGACGCCCCAGATTGCCCTCCGGCAGGCTATCCGAGGCGATTGCCCGGATTTATCCAGCCATTCTGATCGAAGGCCTGCCCACGGAATACCAATTTCTGGACCTCTGCGCCAAGAATAGGGTATGGTATAGAAACATGTAACGCCCAACGGGGCGTTTGTGCGGCATCTCGCCAAGGCTTGGGAGCAACTGCCCCCAGAGGGGGGTGGCCTTGGCTGGATCGTATAATTCCACAACGATGTCGTTCGGATAGCAGAGAACCTTGTTCCAAAAAGGAGCTTCGTGTGGCCAAATCAGAAGACGAAAAGAACCAAGGGACCCCCGGGACTCAGGCAAATGCGGAAGCCCCCGCAGCCGCCGCTCAACCGGCTCAGCAACGCCCGCAGATTGAGATCGACGACAGCCACGCCAGTGCCGCGTATGCAAATTTCTGCCGCGTCACGGGCACGCCCGAAGAGCTGATTCTCGATTTCGGTCTGAATCCCCAACCGTTTGGCATTCCGAAGGAAGCGATCCCGATCACGCATCGGCTGATCGTCAACTTCTACACGGCCAAGCGAATGCTGCAGGCGCTGTCGCTGACCGTCCAGCGTCAGGAAGCGACCTTTGGCGTTCTGGAGACGGACGTGCAGAAGCGCGTCATGCCGTCCGCCCGACGGCCGGCCAACCAGCCCCAAGCGTAGGGCGGCTCGTCTCGGCAGTCGTAAGACTCTCGAAAAAAACGAAACACGGATCACGCGCGCAAGCGGGTGATCCGTGTTCTGTTAATGGGCCTTGCGTATTGGATGAACGAACGGCGGGTGGCCGGGGCCGCAATCCGCCTTTCTTTCCAGACGTCGATGATTCATAATGAGACGGCCGACCGAAAAGCGTCGGCCGTTTTCTACTCTCCACGGAAAGGGAACCCTGATGCAGCGCGAAGCACTCGATTTTTTCAAAAAAGTCCTCCAAACACCCAGCCCCTCCGGCTACGAGACGCCGACTCAGAACGTGGTGCGGGAATACCTGGGCAAGTTCGCCGACGAGGTGTCGACCGACGTGCACGGAAACGTCATCGCGGTGAAGAACCCCGGCGCGCCGCGGCGCGTCATGTTGGCCGGCCATTGCGACCAGATCGGCTTGATCGTTCAGTACATCGACGACAACGGTTTTCTCTATGTCAAGCAAATCGGCGGATGGGATCCACTGATCCTGATCGGTCAGCGGATGAGCGTCTGGACGGCCGACGGAGCCGTTTTTGGAGTCATCGCGCGAAAGCCGATTCACCTGATCACCGAGGAAGAGCGTTCCAAGGCTCCAAAGATGAAGGACCTTTGGCTCGACATCGGCGCGGCCGACAAGGAAGAGGCCGCGAGGATGGTCCGCGTGGGCGATCCCGTGACCGTCGAACTTGAATACCGCGAGATGCCCAACGAGCGCGTCGTCTCGCCGGCAATGGACGACAAGTGCGGCATGTGGGTCGTCATCGAGGCCCTGCGCCGCGCCGAGAAGAAGAACCTCGACTGCTCGCTCTACTGCGTGTCGACCGTGCAGGAGGAACTCGGCCTGCGCGGGGCGCAAACGAGCTGTTTCGGAATCGATCCCCACGTCGGCATCGCCGTCGACGTCACGTTTGCCACCGATTGTCCCACCATCGAGAAGAAAGAAGAGGGCGAGGTCAGCATCGGCAAGGGACCCGTCATCTATCGCGGCCCAAACTTCAATCCCAAGATCGTCGAGCAGTTGATCGACGCGGCGGACGGCGCCCGGATTGCCTACCAGTTGGCTGCCGCCGGACTCCCGCCCGGCACGGATGCCCGAGCCATCCAGGTCTCGCGCGCCGGGGTGGCCACGGGCCTGGTCAGCATCCCCAACCGATACATGCACAGCCCGGTGGAACTCGTCTCGTTGGACGACGTCGATCGAGCGGCCGATCTGCTGGCCCGCTTCGCCGAAAACGTCGCGGCCGGCGCCGATTATACACCGTAGGAGCACGCGATTCGCCTACGCTTGGGAAGTCCGGTCGGGGACGAGTTCGAGCACGGCGATTTCGGGGAAGCAGTTGAACCGCACGGGAAAGATCGTCCATCCGATCCCTCGGGATATGAAGACCTTGGTTCCCCGGGGCGACGTCTTCAAACCGCTCGAATAGTCCTTGTTGCGGACCGGGAGGATGGGCGTTCCCAGGAACGGAATGTCGACTTGCCCGCCGTGGGTGTGTCCCGACACCATGAGATCGACGCGCGACGACGCGCTTCAGCAACGCGAGCGGGACCAGGGGGCCGTAGTGCAAGTCGGTCAGCTGGACAAGCCGAAAACCCGAAAAGGCCTCCGGCAAGTTGGGCACGGGAATGCGGTACGTGTTGGTCAGCACCACGTATCGCTCGATGAACACCGGGTAGCTCGCCGCCAGCCCAAAAACACCAATACCAGCTGTCCACTTCAGAAAACGTCGTCTGGTGATCTTCATGATCTTCGATTCGGATGTGGGTGGCTGCGGGAAGGCGGCATGGGTGCGAGGGCCATCATTGATACCCATTGTACCTCGAAACGGCAACCGAGAGGCCGTTTCTTCGACAGCACTTTTTCCCGAGCATTCGTCTCTATTGAGTCTCGCATTGGTAGTGAACCCGGGTCGATTCGGTAAATCGCCAGCGCCACTATTTTGCAGAGATCAGTAAGTTCGCCTTCTGCGAAGGGTTGCCCGTCTTGGGGAATAATCGCGAATTGCCATGGCGTTTTTGTTCGTACTGACTTAGTTCTCACTTCAGTCACTACGACGCATTCTCCGAGCGACTAAGGACAGAACGCTCAACAAAGCAACAGAGAAGAAACGTTATCAATCCAGTATCAATTCAGGCGGACAAACGGGGGTGCTCACTTCTCGATACACAACCTATTCCGAGCGAGGGAGTCGGCTTTTCCCGCTGCGTTCTCTTGTGAACGAAAATGGCCCAACAGCAGGAAAGTCGTGACATAATTGTTTCTAGCGCGACACGCCTTTTGGCCGGCAGCGACCGCCAAGAGCATTATCCCGCAGATGACGTATCAGCTCGATCGTCTTTTTTTGGGACAATCAAAAGATTGCCGGTTGCTGTTAAGGCAATTCGTGGTTAGAGTACTTGTTTCGGTTTCGCTGGAAGCGAGTGTCTCGGCAAAGGATGAGCATGAAAAAGGTTCTCGTCGTCGATGATGAGCCAGACTATCCACAGCTCTTAAGTATCATCTTGACCAAGGAAGGTTTTGATGTGAAAACGGCTGCTGATGGCAACGAGGCTCGTGAAGTTGCCGAAGCATTTGTTCCCGACGTTCTCGTTGTCGATTGGATGCTCCAGGGTTCTGAAGACGGGCTTCAGGTGGCCGAACACCTCACGGAGATGAATCCCACGTTGCGCACGATCCTAATCACCGGATATCCGTCGTTGGACTTGGAGACCCGCGTCGAGCAGATCCCGTCGGCCCAATTTCTGAGCAAGCCTTTCACGCCTGCCCATCTGATCGACCTGGTGCGCGAGGCAGCCGATCTGAAGTAGGGCCCTTGCGTCCTGACGCCGCAGCATGCGTGGAATGCACGTCCCGGGATGCTGGCGGACGCGTTTACGTGGCCCAGCTTTGCTGCCGCGAGTGCCGGCCGGGCAACAAGCTCTTCGAGTGCTCCAACACTCGCAACGTGAGAATCTTCAACTCATCCTCGACGAGGAACCCGGCCAACGCATAGGCCCACACCAGCGCGATCCACTGCCAAGGCAACGGCGTCATGAACACGCCGAAGTAGCAAACGGCGGTCGCGGTCAATTGGGCGCCGGTCACGGCCAGAAACAGCGGCCACGCCGGAGCGACGGTCCAGAACCGGCCCTTGGTCCGCGTCACGTAGATCGTGAGCGTCCCGGCCACCGAGAGCTTCAGATAGACGAGCGTCTGGATCATGGCGTCGCGCGCCGTCGCGTCGGCGGCCGTGAAATCCTGAAGGCTCGGCATCATCGCCAGCCACGCGATTTCCGTTTGGCGGACCGCCATATAGTAGAGGCCGAACGATTCGATCACGCCGGCAACGCCCAGCACGCTCGCCAGGCCGAGCACGTGTTTCATGTTCCAGACGACCGGCCGGTTCGAGTATCGTACGCGATCGACCGCGATGGAAATAATGGCGCCGTCGTTCAACAACGCCAGAAGCACGATCATCACGGCGGTGACCGGATAGAAGTTGAACACGAGAATCGAAAGCGTCATGAACAACAGCACGCGAATTGTCTCGGCGATGCGGTACGTCGCATAGTTGGTCATCCGCTGGAAGATCTTGCGGCTTTCGATCAGGGCGTTGATGATGACCGACAAGCCGGGCGTCAGCAGAACGATGTCGGCGGCGGCCCGGGCCGCGTCGGTCGCGCCCGAAACGGCGATGCCTGCCTCGGCCTTTCGCAGCGCCGGCGCGTCGTTCACCCCGTCGCCGGTCATGCCGACGACGTGGCCCCGTTTTTGCAGCACGTCGACGACGTGGTACTTGTGCTCGGGATAGACCTGAGCGAAGCCGTCGACCCGTTCGATCTGGTCGTTCAACCGGCCGACCTCGTGATGTTCGGCGTTCGAGAAGACGGCCGCGTCGAGGATGTCCGTGCCGAGGCCCAAC
This sequence comes from Pirellulales bacterium, assembly GCA_016929515.1. Classification (GTDB taxonomy): domain Bacteria; phylum Planctomycetota; class Planctomycetia; order Pirellulales; family Thermoguttaceae; genus UBA11386. The sequence goes on from JAFGIR010000120.1 coordinate 13,045, forward strand.
TGCCGGGCCGTCTCCTTGGCGATGGCCAACTGGTCGCCGGTCACCATTTTCACGTCGACACCCATCGACCGGGCCGCGTCGATCGTCTTCTTCGAATCGACGCGCGGCGGGTCGTATAGGGGCAAAACGCCCTGAAACCGCCACCGCTCCTCGCCGTCCGAGCGAGCGACGCCCAACGAGCGAAACCCCCGCCGGGCGAATCCCTGAATGGCGTGTTCGACGTCCTCGCGGATCGCCGGCGCGTTGTCCGACAGATCGAGAATGACCTGCGGCGCGCCCTTGGTCACGCGGTATTCCGTGGCGTCGGGCGAGCGAACGGTCGCTTCGGTGCGCTTGCCCACCGGATCGAAAGGCTGAAAATGAACCACTTCATAGCCGTCGCGAGCCGCGCTGTTCTGTAGCCCACCGATCACGGCCAGGTCAATTGCGTCTTGATCCTCCTCGCGCGACGCGAGTGCAGCGCTGAGGATCGTGCCTTGCGGCGTGGCCGACTCGACCGTGTAGGGTTCGCCAAGCGTCAAACGGTTTTGGGTCAGCGTGCCCGTCTTGTCCGAACAGAGAATGTCCATCCCGGCCAGCTCCTCGATCGACGCCAGGCGGCTGACGATCGCCTCGGCCCGGGCAAGAATCTTCGCCCCGACGGCCATCGTGACCGACAGCACGGTTGGCAGCGCCACCGGCACGGCCGCGACGGTCAGCACCAACGCGAATTGGAGCGTGGTCATCAGCGGGTCGCCACGGAACAAGGCCACGATCAAGATCAGAGCGACCAGCGCGACGGCCACCGCGATCAAAAAATCGCCGATCCGCAGCACGGCCCGTTGAAAATGGCTCGGCGCCTGGGCTTCTTCCATCAGGTGAGCCGTGCGACCGAAAAACGTGTCGACGCCCGTCGCATAGACGAGCCCTTCGATCTCGCCCTGTTTGACGATCGCGCCGGAATAGACGCTGTCGCCGCCTTTGCGCGTGACGGGCAAC
>JAFGIR010000121.1 GCA_016929515.1 Pirellulales bacterium
ATCACGACCAAACCATCCTCCGTTCCTTTTTTGCCTACGCCAAGCTACCCCTGTGAGAAGGTTCATTGGCTAGGCAAAGGTCAATAACAAAACAGCCGTGTATGTTTCAGAGACATTGTCGACGGCCTGAGCAACACGCTGTTGATCGGCGAGCGATCGTCCAAATTGGGCTACGCGACCTGGGTTGGAGCCGTGCCGGGCGCCTACCGGAGCATGGCGCGAATCGTCGGCACGGCAAGCAGCGTTCCAAACCATCTGCTGAACGATTTTGCTGATTTCAGCAGTCATCATCCATTCGGTGCGAATTTTGCCATGGCTGATGGTTCGGTACGGATGATTAACGATGAAATTGACTTGGCTGTCTATCAGGCACTGGCTACCCGAGACGGGCAGGAAATTCACGCTGTTCCGCCATGACCTCTTTCCCCGTTGCCGGGTGCCATATCGCGGCCGATGCGTCGATCCTCTCCGCGCGACCTTCAATGGTCTTCCATCTGGTTCTCCAGAATCGGCACCACCGCCTGAACTCGCGTTCCGGAACCGGGCTTGCTCTCGATCGTCAGTCGGCCGCCGAGGAGTCGCGTTCTTTGCCGAATGCTCTCCAGGCCAAAATGCCCTTTCCCAATCGCCTCGTTGTCGAATCCCATTCCCCAGTCTTGAACCTCCAGCCGAATGTCCTGTTTCTCCTGAATCATGGTGACCGCCACCTTGTCGCTCCTGCTGTGCTTGCAGGCATTGGTCAATGCTTCTTGAACGATGCGGTAAAGGGCGTTTTCCAAGATGGGCGACAACCGGTTGAAATCGACGCTCGTGTGGCAGTCGATCCTCGGCCCTCCCCGTTGCCGTTGCTCGTAGACCAGACTCATAATGGCCGTCTCTAGGCCTCTCTCGTCGATGATGGGATGACGTACCTCGCTGATAAGCCGCCGCGACTCGGCGTGGGCACGCCGAACGAGTTCCACCGCCGTCTCGTAGACTTTCTGGGCCTCGCCAGGCGAGTTCTCTCGCATCGAGTCGTAAACCTGAAACTCCATGCCCGCGGCGGCAAGGTACTGGGCCAGGCCGTCGTGGATGTCGTAGGAGATGATTTGCCTCTCGTGGTCGCTCGCCTGGAGCATCCCCCAGAGCGACTGCCGCTCTCGTTCCAGGGCTTCCTGAGTCTGCAACCTCTCGGTAATATCGCGAAAGATCGCCATCGAGCACGGCTTTCCGTCGAAAATCAAGTACTTTCCAACAATCTCCGCGTAGAACCTGCTTCCATCCTTGCGAATAAACGGAATACTCCCCGGTTGAGTCTGATCATTGGTTCCCGTCACCAAACAGATATTTGCCACGATTTCTGGAAGAACCTCGGAAGGATGAAGGTCGCTAACCGAGAGGGACTGCAGCTCCTTTTCCGAGTAGCCGAGCATCCGGCAGCTCGCGCCATTCGCGCGAACGAACCGTTGTGTTTCGACGTCCGTGACGAGAAGACCGTCAACCATGGCCTCATAGATGGTCTCAAGCTCGTCGCAGCTTTGCTGAAGTCGTTGGTTCGCCTCTCGAAGTGCGTCGGTACGCTCCTTGACCTTCTCTTCAAGCTCGTCGTGGGCCTGTTGCAGTGCCTGGGCAGCGCGATTCTGTTCGGTGACGTCGCGGCAAATGCCCATCAGCGACGCGACCCGCCCATCCTTGTCGCGAAGGGGAATCGTGCGGACGTTGAGCCAAACCTCTCGATCACCAAAGCGATAAAGCACCTCTCTTTCTTCCATCTTGCCCGTCTCGAAGACGCTCCGAATACGCTCCATGTGAGACGCGGCCATTCCAGGCGGAAAAAGGTCGCGCTGCGTCTTGCCCACGAGCGATTCCGGACTCGTATTGAAGTACATTCCGGCGACACGATTGGCATAGAGCAGCTTTCCCGTCTCGTCCAGGATGTATATGACATCGGGCGTCGTATCCGCCAACTGACGGTAGCGTTCCTCGCTCTGGCGCAAGGATTCTTCGGCCAGTCTCCGTTCCGTAATATCGTTCCCGATCCCAAACACAATGTCCCGATTCGGCACCGGGATGACGATCCAGTTTAGCCAACGATGGGAGCCATCCTTACAGATGTTGCGATCCATGAAATTGATCGCCGCACCGCCCGCCTTCAACCGCTCGAATTCTTTCACCGCCACGGCATGATCATCAGGATGGATGAACTCAACGAAAGGTCGGGACAGCGACTCCTCCTTGGTCCAGCCAAGGATTCTCTCGAAGGCGGCGTTCACCTGCTTGTAGTACCCATCGAAACCGGCAGCGGCTAGGAGAACCGGCAGATTGTCGTTGATCCGTTGCTGGTCGACAATCTGCTCTCGAAGCTTCGCCAACTCCTCGACGAGTTGCTCTTTGGTCTTGTCCTGGTCGTTCATGACAGGACCTCCCAGTTTGTCTCAACCATCTCGCGGAAATGACTTCTCAATTCTAGATCATTTCCCTATTTGGCAGAAGCTCTTGGTCGGAAAGGACTTCGATTGTTGCCCGTTGGCCGGCTTGGATGCAACGGCGGGGCAAATCCGGGAGCGATTCGGCTCCTCGGCTCTGCGGCAAGCGGCGTCCTCCGGCGTCGTAGCGAAGATGCCGGTAAGAAACCGACACCGTAGGGCTCACTTCTTCCCGCTGATCCCAAGCTCCTCGGCATGAGGCTTCATGGCGTCGATCACGAACTGGACGTGTTCGTCGAAATCGACGCCCAGCAACTCCACGCTGTTTCGGATGATGTCCCGATCCACCTTGGCGGCAAACGCCTTGTCTTTGAGCTTTTTTTTGACGCTTTTCGGTTTGAGCGTGGCGATTCCCTCGGGCCGAACCAGACAGCAGGCAATGACGAATCCGGCCAGTTCATCGCATGCCAGAAGGCATTTATCCATGATGGTCTTCGGCGGCAGCCCCCAAGCAGTCCGATGAACCGACACGGCATAGGCGATCTCCTCCTCGCCTTGCTCTCGAAGCCAATCCACGATCCGTTTCGGATGCTCCTCGGGCCACTGATCATAGTCGGCGTCGTGCAGCAATCCGGTGACGGCCCAGACCTCGGGGTCGGCATCGTCGCCATATTTCGTGGCCGCCGCCCGCATCACAATCTCCACGGCCCGGGCATGGCCCAAGAGCGAGGGATTCGTGGTCCAGGCGTTCAGTTGTTGGATCGCTTGTTCATGAGAAAGTGTCACGGCAATTCGTTCCTTTCCCTCACTGATCTGCCCAATGGTGGCAGTACTGTCGTAATCACAACACGGCTGGCCACGAATCTACCCCTAAGGGGAGATTTGCACAAGCAGAGAGGCGGGGCACCGGCGGAAGCCAACCCACCACACCACTCCCGGGGCGTATCCAACACGACGAATTCTTGGTGAACCGCTTGGCTTTTACGCTTTGTGCACGATCGGCCGGCGCGGATCGATGAGTAGGGTAACGTCGCAAACCAAAGGGGGGTTGTCGTTCTTCATCGAGTAGCGATAATAATGCTGTTGGGACTTCGGTCCCGCAATCTTCTTAAGCTCGTAGGTCCCTGCCCCGCCTACGGGCTTTTTTTGTTGGTTCACGTCATCATGGCGAGTCTTGAGCAACACCAACGTCTGTAGACGCTCTCGGCAGATCCCAACGAAAAAAACTCCCTAGCCAACTTGACGCCAACGCCCACCGGATGCTCACCGCACACTTGATTCCCGCCGGTCGTTCAGAAACCGGCCCAGGTCGTAAACAGCCATCGCGGCGTAGGCGCTGTTGTTGCTCCACGTCGACACGCTGGACGACTTCAATACCCACGTCGGAAACTGACCACCGCCATGATACTGCTGGCTCACGATGAGCGCGTTTGCCAGCGATTGCGCCTTGGCCAGATACAGCGCCTTGCCCGTGATTTCGTAGGCCTTGCGGTACGCGCTAATCTGGATAGCGCTGCTCCGCGCGACAGGCGCGTAGCACGAGTATTGCTCCAGCACGCACGGGGCAAACCACCCGGAGGTTCCCCAGCGAGCAACGTATTGACGCGGCTCGGTGGGCCGGGTTTCGTCCAACGCCCACTCCTCCTCGTCCGGCACCTCCCACACGACAAACTGATCCTCGCTGAAACGCAGCAGCTCCTCGGCCTTTTCAAGATAGCCGGCATCATGCTCGACGTGCTCCAGGAGATAGAGCGCCACGTCGCAGGCCTGTTCGCGCGCCAGGTTGCTGTAAGGTTCCTGCGGCTTGATGTCTTCGAACTGGCCGTCCCAGTTGAACCGCTTCATGGGGTGGTCCATCACCCAACGGAATGCCTTGCCGCTGATCGGCCGGTAGCGTTCCAAGCCGTATTGGTCGGCCAGCCGATCCATTAGCCCGATCACCCACGTAGGCACGAGTGGGTTGGGGGCGACCGCCTTGCCGGCATCCACTCTGACCAGCAGCGGCCACGTGCCGTCGGGCCGCTGCAGCTTGCGGTAGGTTTCGGCGATCCGCGTGGCGGCCTCGAGGTACTTGCGATCCTTCGTCGCGTCGTACAAGTCGAGATACCCCAGCGCGGCGTCGACCGGACTGTTCGTCATCAAGTTTCCCTCGCGCACGTGCGACGAAGACCAGTTGACTTTCCAGTAGGTGGGCGGCCAGTCTTCCAGCGGCGTCCCCGCCGGTTGGCTCAAGCCAATCAGGAAGTCGGCGAGCGAACGGGCCACTCGCAGCGCGTCCTTGGCTTCCCGTGGGTCGGTCGCCAGGGTCGAGTAAAGCACCATGCCACGAATCACGCCGCCCATGACCTTCGACGGATAGCGGTACAACTCGTATTGGGCAACGTCCGGTGTCGCGCCTTCGATCAAGCAGCGTTGGACGTGTGGCTGCAGAAAAAGGTCTCGCAACCCTCGCCGGGCGGCTTCGGCGTATCCGACGGGCGGCGGCTCATGATACGGGCCATGGAACACGGCCGATCGATAGAAAGTCCTCTCGCCCGCGTGGCCAACGACCTTGCCTCCCGGCCGATCGAGGCCTTCCACCCTCAGGTCGACTCTTCCCACCGGCAAGTCTTTCCAAATCGGCGCAAGCGGTGCCCAAGGCATGCTCGCCTCGAACTTCCGTTCTCCTTGTTTCGTGACCGCCGTGAAGCGATACAACGTCGCGCCGTCGACCGGCTTGAGATCGAACGCCGGCGCGTGGATGAATCGCCGGGCATGAACGTTCCAAAACGGCACTTTGCCCGGCGAGCCAGGACGAATGGGAACCAACGATTCGGCAACCGCCTGCGCATGAAGGGCCTCGCGGTCCCACTGAGCGCATAGCGCCGAGTTCAGCATCGACCAGACGAACATGCCGATCACGACGGCGCAAACGCGCCGATTCATGCCAAAGAACGTTTGGATGGAAACACGCATAGAGCGGCCTGTTTGGAGCAACGTTTGTTCGACTGTCTTGTCTGAACGTCCCAACTTCCGAAACGATCGCGCCACCCCTTCCTCGCTGCCTACTGCCGGCTGCCTACTGCCGGCTGCCTACTGCCGGCTGCACCGCGATCACCTCATCGCGGTGCAACGCCACCTTGTGTCGGACCGACTCGACGCTGGGCACAATGTTGGCCTCCGCGCCTCGCCGGGCATAGAAGAACGCCGCCGCGGCGTAGTTCATGTTCTTCCGGAACGGATGCCAGATCTCCATGTCGAATTGCACCGACGTGGTGAAAGGAATGTCGTCGAGCACGTGGTGGCGATTGTTGTTCGAGTATCCCCATTTCTTATTCCCTTCGCCGCGGGGTTGCGAGACAAACGGCGTGTGGAATCGCTGGGGTCGGCAGTAAGCATAACCGAAATAGTCCTCCGTGCCGGTCCCAAAAATCGAAGGAAACGCTTCGCCGTCGACGTAGACCTTGTCGTCGCCTTCGCCCCACCACGTCTGGTTATTCGGCAAGGTGCACGTGTTGAAAATGGTAATCGACGTGCCCACGTAGCGACCGGCGCCTCGGACCGTGACGAGGTTGAGATCGCTTCGGTTCTGTGTGCTGATATTGCGAAGTTCGAACCACGTGGCATGAAAATAGAGGCTCCGTTCGTCCCACGCGTAATCGTCCACGGTTGTCTCAAACCGCTCGATCGCAACGTTCTGCTGCCCGAAGTTGGTCAAAGTGACGACGGCCACCGTTCGGAAAGGCATAACATAATATGAGCGGATCGTACCGGTTGCCGGATCGGCCTTGGCAAAAAACGTGTCGTTGTTTTCCTCGCTATAGCCGACCCCGCCAAGCGCGCCGACGGGAATCCAAACGGTTCGTTCGCCGTCGAAGGTAATGGTCAGCACGGTCGACCGAAGCGCCTGGCGGTAGTCCTTCGCGCCAAGCCGCACCAGAAGCTTCGTAATGGCCCCGGGCTTGCTCAGCCTCAGCGACGTCGACTCCTCGGGACGGAGCACAATGTCCGAGCGGCCGGTGGTCTTTCCTCGCACGGCCGTGCTGCCCACGGTCAGGCGACGAGCCACGCGTTCCATGGTTTTCTTACATGCTTCCAGTTGGTCCAGCGTGAACGTTTCGACCTTCGTGCCGGGCGCGTACTTGCGGTAGCCGATCTGGTAGTACGCCGGAGTGCCTTCCCAAGTCACCTTGCAGCTTTTCTGGTAGGGAATGGGGAGATACAGGTCATGGCCTCGCCAATTCGGATTGGTGCGGTCGTCCGAGGCCCTGAAGGACAATGGGTAGGGGGCCAGCCGGTCGCCGCCGACGAGTTCGGCCGGCTTCATCGCAATGACCGGCTCGGCCGCGCCGTCGAGGTAGATCCGAATCAACCCGCGATTGTTGGCCGTCGCCCACCACCGCACGATGGCGCCGGGCCCCTCGTCCTCCATGAGCACGTGTTCCGTGCGTCCGTCGATCTTTTCTTTCCGGAGGTACTGATCGAAATCGCGATTGGCAAACCAACCTTTGCCCCAGTCCCGTCCGTTCTTTTCGACATAAAGCCCGTCGGCCGGGTTGTTGACCTTCGACTGGCGATCGTAGCTGGTCGCCGCCTTGGCCACATAGGGTGGGTCACCGATTCTGGTCAACTCCGAGCGGTCGACCATTTCCTCCAGAAGGCTCTCCAGCGTGATCGGCTCCGAGGCGAAGACCGAGGCGGCCCTCAACACGGCGAGAAACGAAAGGGCCAAGATGCGTTTCATGCGGTTTTCTCTCGGTGCGGATGGTGTCTTGCGGTTTGACGACGATCACGGAAACCACAATTATACCATACCGCTACCCGATGGCTCCAGCAACTCGACCCAACGGATGACCACGCCGGGTCTCGGCGCTCGTTGAAGATCGCGTGGCATGGCTGCTGGAGGGCTCCAGTTACTTGCCCACAAGTTCAAGGGGCTCTTGCGTCCGCGGCACTCAGACAACAAGCGTGAGGCCGTCCGGGAATTGGGACGGTGCGCGCGGCGGCCCTGAAAGGGCCGAATATCATAGGCCAGGGCAACGCCCTGGGGTGAGGAACCACCGATTCCGCGTGTCGCCCTGAAAGGGCAGAACACGTTGGTCGGGCCCCTTCAGAGCGACGTGCGAAAGATGTCGCTTGCGCAGCCAGGGCGTTGCCCTGCGCTACTGAGTGTGAGCCACTCGGCGACTTCGCGGTGGGGTTTGCCGTGCCGCGTGCTTCTCTGTCCGGCCCGCTCCACTTCACTCTCTTATCGAAGCGCCGCTTCGTCGACCGGCGTGTGATCCTTTCGATTGGCCAGGCAACGGTAAACGGAGCTGTCGATGCTGTAGTTGACCGAATTCACCCGTCCGTCGCAGAAGGCCATGTTGAAACTGCCCGCGTGCGCGCTGCCGAAAATGAATTGGTTTTGGACTCCGGCGCGGTCCCGCGCGGGCATCAGGTCCTCGTTTGCCCAGCGGTTCATGTCCCATGAATCCCCCATCCAACAACTTTGGTCGTCGCCAACGCTTTCGCCGTCGGCATAATCGTCGGGATTCAAGTATTTCTCGGCAACCAGACACGTGCTGCTCGTGCCGTCCTCGATGTCGGATATTTTCATGGGCTTTTGTTGGAAAAAGAGGCCGGTGATGGAATCAACGCGGCTTGAGAACCCCGTGCCGGCGGCCGCTTGGGTAGGCGTCGGCCCGCTTCCCCACTGGTAATAGACGTCGCCAACGTTTCCGGCGTAGTCGGAGCGAGCAAGAGGGCTGCGTATGTTGGCGTTGTAGCACATTCGGCTACTCGAGCCGAGTCCGTAATCGGCAAGGCTATAGTCGCGTTTCGGCGTGGCTTCGGCGGGACGGCGCGAAGGACAATTCAGAAACGTGACGGCGATTTCGGCTTTCTGGGCGAAGGTGACAAGCTTTTGGGCGTCGGTCTCCCATTTTCCCCTGTTGAACAACGCCGTTTGCTCGGCATAAGGCAGAATGCTAAAGGCCCAGCTTCCGGGTTGGGTTGATCCGAAGCCGCCGTCGGGGTCGCCCATCCACGCCCATCCCCAACCTCCCGAGGGAAGGAAGCCGTGGGCCTGTTCGTGATTCAGGCAGCCGATGGCAATCTGCTTGAGATTGTTGCTGCACTGGACGCGGCGGGCCGCCTCGCGCGCCGCCTGGACCGCCGGCAACAGCATGGCGATCAGAATACCAATGATCGCGATGACGACCAACAGCTCAACAAGCGTGAAACCCGTCGGTCGTTGTCGAAAACGGTGCAAAGGCATACACGCGACTCCATGAAACGAAAGACCCTCTGAGACTCCGGCCATCGCTCCCAACCGTTGGGAGCGTGGCCGGACATCCGGTTTTCCGCCCTTTTCAACGCACACGTCGGCACCCAACCAACGCAATCAGACCACAAAGGGCCATCAACAGGGTCGACGGCTCGGGAACGGCCGACGCGCCCGCGCCGGTGGCATCCCAGTGGGCTCCCAAAATAGAGGCGTCCTTCGGGCCGACGATCCCGTCGTCGTCGAAATCCCCCATTTGCCACATCGACGTATACGGCGCGATCAGCGAGGTCGCGCCCCAGTTTTCGGCCAAGCGGATGGCGTCGGTCTGGTCGACGTGACCGTCCCCGTCGGCGTCGCCGGGGATGTTCTCGGGCTCAAGTCCGTTCTGGAAGCTATAGAGCACCTCGCCGGCCGTGAGGGCGTAGTCGTAGATGCGGAACTCGTTGAAGCTTCCTTCGAACATGAGGTCGTTGTATTGGGCTCGGCCGAGCCAGTTGTTGAGGTCGACCAGGTCTGCCAGATCGAAGAGCGTATCGTTGGTGGTCATGAACTCACCGTTGACATAGAGCGTCATCTGGTCATTGTCGCCGTCCCACACGCAGGCAATGTGTGTTTCGACGCCGGCTTCCAGCGCGGCGGGCGCCGAGACATAGCTTGTCTCGTTCGTATCCCCGTAGCGATGCCCAAACCTGAAGATGTTCTCCGCGCTTCTCGCGACCCCCAAGATAGACGAGCAGTCGGCTCCGCTGTCGGAAATGCCCTCGCCCCCTTGGCTGGTTCCAAAATCGAAGATCCGCTCCCAAATAGTCCCCGGGGCACAGTCCGAGGTGACCCAGAACTCGAACGTGGCGTTGTCCGTCAAGCCGGAGATCAGGCCGTTGGGCAGGTCGACATAATCGCCCGACGTGTTACCCGTCAGATCGCCCGACCGTTGGGTTCCGTCATTTCCAAGCACAAGCTTTCCGCCCGAGTAGACGGCGTTTCCGGTGTTATTGACAAGCAAGCCGTCGGCGGACCCGATCGAGTCGCTGCAATCGCTGGTGAACGAGTATTGGTGTATCGGGGCGGCCGGTTGAGTCGGTGTAACGGGAGGGGGCGGAATGATCGGCCCGTCGGGACCGTCCTGGCAATTCTTGTAGACCTGGGCCGAGGAGAGAGCTTCGTTGTAGATGCGGAATTCGTTGTAGCTGCCGGCGAGCATCAGGTCGTTCCACTGCGAACGCCCCAGCCAGTTGTTGTCGTCGATGAGATCCGCCAACGAAAACGTCAACCCGGAGATGCACCCAACCGAGGCTCCATCGCAGTAAACGGTGGCCTGATCGTTGGCTCCGTCCCACGTTACGGCGATATGGTGTTCGGCGTTGTCCAACAACAGAGCGTCGGCGAAGACGGCCTTGTAGGTGTCGTCGCTGTCGTGCACCCAGAGCCCGAGTCTGCTGTAGTTTCCGTACGGCACGAGCATAATCTGTCTATTGTTGGGACCGCCTGTCGAGCTGTCTTCACCGATGTCGCTGGTCCCGAAGTCGAAAATTCTCTGATAGGTGCCGCCGCCGTTCCACGTGAACCAGGTTTCGAACGTGGCTTGGTTGCCTAGCGCTGAAATCGTGCCGTTGGGCAGATCGATATAGGCTCCCGGCGGTTCGGCGGGCGGGGAGATGCCCTGGTCGTTCGATCTATACGTCTCTCCATCATTCCCCAGAACCGCCTGGCCACCGATGAATTCCGTTTGGGGGCCGAGCATGCCCTGGCTGTAAGGCGTGCCGTCCGCCGTGCCCACCGAATCGCTTGCATCGCTGGTGAAACCGTACCGATGCACAAGGTCGGCATGCCCGGCCGAACACATCAACAGGATTGTCGATACAAGAGCAAGAGCGGTGCAAAAGAGTTGAACTCCACGAGACATGGTCGTGTTCCTCCAAGTTATTGATTTTCGACGCAGGTGGGAATTGTTCGTTACATCCTCTACCGCATTCCCTATTCCGTCAGCCTCGGAACGTGTTCTGAAATTGGTTGCGGCCCCTTCTCGGGGTGCCACTGCTGGGTTTTTCCAGCAGCGGCACCCATTTCACAACATGCTCCCAAAATGTGCCGAGTCGATTAGCCGTTGTCGCCATCGGCGCAGCTGATGCGTTGGCACTCGAAGGACGCCTTGGTCACCGTCGGTGGCGGGGAAGCCCCCAAGACAACCACCTTTCCCACCACGGTCGTTGCATGCCGCCAGACCATTCAGCCTGATGGCATGCTCCCCAACTCCGATCCACCACGAACTCGCTCACCCGAGAACAACCGGCTCGCAACCAAATCGACGCTCCAGCGCGCGTTCGAGCGAGTTGCCCGGGGCTACCTAACCCTCTTCAACAAGCCCATGCAGCCAACAAGTATCAAGAGAGCCAAAGTGCTCGGTTCCGGTACGGCATCGGCATAGACGCGAACTTCCGACAGACCGACCAGGGGGCCATAAGCATCGAAAAGCTCGTAAGGATCTTCCCCGTGGTACACCACCGTCCCGTCGTGATTCGACAGGATATCGATTGCCACGTGTGTCGCGTTGCCGTCTAGCGCGAATATTTGGCCAACATAGTCGTCGAATCCAGTTCCCGGCTGAAGCGAATTCGTGCTGCCGATTTGAGTCCAGCCATTGCTATCAAACGCGAGATTGCTGTTCTGAGCATTGTTGCCGGTAGTCCCATCGTTGCGGATCCAGAGATTGAACTCCTTGACACCACGGGCCAGCTCTCCCGCCGGGGTCTCGCCGTCGATCCCACCTTCGTGGTTGTAGTTCCAGATATTGATCGAGTCCACCGAATACGAATCACCCAAGTCGATAATGAGCCAGGCGTGCTCCACGATACCCCTTGGATCATAGGACGTATGCCAGGCTATATCATTCGGGTTGGCATACCCGCTATGGGTTGCACCGTAGCTGCCTTCGACAGGATTCATGCCAGTACCGTCGATGGTGTGGACTGCTTCTCTCCTGCCGAATTCACTCGATGCGATGACGCTGCAGCTTGTGTAATCGATCACAGACTCCGCCGCCGCAGTTTGAACGATACCGAATACGAGGAGGACGGCAGCAAGTAAGACAAGGACGCGATGGGTGGAGATCTTCATTGGATTCCCCTTCAAGAAGAACAAAGGATGAGTAACCGTTGCGTTTCCACTATGGACAGCGTGTAAGGACTTCTGTCTCTTCAGGTTCATTCGCATCCAGTTGCGTTTTGGGATTCGAGACCCCGCAGGTTTGAAAAGAGTAATCTTCGTATCGTTCTTATTGTGGTCCCACGGCGTTTCAATGCAATGAAGTATTGGGTCGTTGTGGAATCAATTTCTGGTCGCGCGGAAATAGCCCTCGATTGCCGCCGGAATGCTATGCTTTCAGTGGCATCCCCGTCGTAGGCCTTTACCTGGATGCGATTTTTCGCAATACTGGGTCATCGAAGCTTTGAAAATCGGTCACATGGTTGCGACGTCGGTGACGGTCCATGGCCAAGAAAAAACCCAGCGCCAAGTTGCCCTCCAAACCGAGAACACGCCGACGTATTAGCCGAGCGGGTCCACCTCATGTGGCCCTCATCATCGAAACGTCCACTTCGTTTGGGCGCCGTTTGATCCGCGGCGTGGCCCAATATGCCCGGGAAAACGGTCCCTGGTCGGTTTATTTGGAGCAGCGAAGCATCTACGATCCGGCGCCGCCTTGGCTGAGAACATGGAAAGGCGACGGCATTATTGCAAAGGCGGCCTATCCGGAATTGGCCAAGATCGTCGTCGATACGCGCATTCCAACGGTCGACTTGAATGAACAAGTCTTGGGTTTGGGGTTGCCCGTCATTTACAATGACAATGAAGCCATTGGCCAACTGGCCGCGGAACACCTGCTGGACCGGTCGTTCGAAAATTTTGGTTTTTTGGGCCATCCGGGGATCTACTGGTCCGATCACCGCCGGAAGGGATTCGAAACTGCGGTCCAGTTATCTGGATGCGAATGCGACGTCTATTCCTCCAAACAGCGGGCACTTCGCCGGTACCGGCACGAGTCATGGGAAATCGAGATGACGAACATGACCCGCTGGGTGAAGGGTTTACCCAAGCCCGTCGGTGTCATGGCGGCCAACGATTTTTGCGCCGTGCAAGTCCTGGATGCGTGCCGTCGCGCGTCCGTGTCCGTTCCGGAGCATATGGCCGTTATTGGGGTCGACAACGAATCGGTGGCCGGGGAATTGGCGAGCCCGCCGCTGTCGAGTGTGGTTCCCAACGCCGAACGGATGGGCTACGAAGCGGCGGCGCTGCTCGACCAGTTGATGCAAGGGCAGGTCACCGACCACGATCACTCGCTCATCCCGCCGGTGGGCGTGGTCACGCGGCAGTCGACCGATATCATGGCAATCACGGATAGCGACGTTGCCGAGGCGGTAGGCTTCATCCGCCGCCATGCGTGCGACGGCATCAATTCACACGACGTAGTTCGCGAATCGGCCGTATCGCGCAGCGTGCTCCAACGGCGTTTCCGCGTGCTTCTTGGCCGATCGATTCATGATGTCATCATGGCCGTCCGCATGGAAAGAACCAAACAGTTGCTCAGCCACACCGATCTTTCGCTCCAGGCGATTTCCGACCGAGTCGGTATTTCTCATGTCGAATATCTTAGCACGGTGTTCAAGAAGCACACCAAACAAACCGTGACGGAATACCGTCAAGCGCATCGACTAAAGGGCCAAAAGAAGGGCCGTCGCGAAAGCGGGGAAACCCGAATCACGTTCCCTTAAACGTGATTCCCGAGCAGCATCTGCTTCCTCCAAGGTCCGGCTTCCCTCTCGTTCCGATCCGGTTTTCCACGGCGATGCCCGACGGAACGTAACGAACGTTTCTCGATTTCTGCAAACAGGCTGGCCTGCGTGGAGAAGCAGCCCAAGGCCCGCGCGACCCAATTTCTCACGTTCAAAGTCGCATATCTCATTGACCCGCCGCCGAAGCGAAGCGTATGATCGATTACATACGACCATGTGTTATTCGCTGGGGGTTATCCACTGCTCGCGTTCCATCCGATCGCTGGGTATCGCGGTGAGCGTGCTCTCCCGGCTCTGAAAAAAACGACCATCCATGCAAAAACGCGACGTTATCCGACTGGTTCTCGAAGGACGGCGGCCTCCCTACGTACCTTGGTCCATGGGCTTCACGAAGGAGGCCAAAGAGAAACTGCAGGCACACTACGGCTGCGAGGACGAGGACGTCGACGAGGCGGTTGGAAATCATCTCCTCAAGCTCGGCAGCGACATAGGGTTCTTCGATAATCTTGGAAACGACCGTGTGCTCGACGTATTCGGCGTTGTCTGGGACCGCTCGATCGACAAGGATATCGGCAACATCGAGGACTGTATCTTGGAGCGGCCGACGCTGGACGGTTATGATTTTCCCGATCCGCTCGACCGGCGATTCTTCGACGACATTCCCGAAAAGCTCGCTCGCTTCGGCGATCGGTTTCGCGTATTTCAGATCGGGTTTTCCCTGTATGAACGAGCGTGGACCCTTCGCGGGATGTCGAACTTGATGATGGACTTCCTCGACCATCCCACGTTCGTAAAAGACCTGATGCGGTCCATCGCCGACTACAATATCGCTCAGGTCCAAGAGGCGCTGACCTACGACATCGACGCCGTCTATTTCGGCGACGATTGGGGCCAGCAACAGGGGCTGCAAATGGGGCCGCGGCTCTGGCGGAAGTTCATTCTGCCGGAGCTGAAGCGGATGTACGGCGCGGTCCACGACGCCGGCAAATTCGTCATGGTCCACTCCTGCGGCGACGTTGACGAGCTTTTCGGCGATCTGATTGCCGCCGGGCTGAACTGTTTCAACCCGTTCCAGCCGGAGGTGATGGACGTTTACGGTCTGCTGTCGAAGTACCGCGGACGACTTACATTCCACGGCGGCCTGTCGACTCAACACACTTTACCGTTCGGCACCGTCGACCAGGTCCGCCAGGAGTCGCAGCGTCTGCTCGACGCGGGCCGCCACGGAGGTTACATTTTCGCGCCGGCCCATGACGTCAAGGGCGACGTGCCGTTGGAAAACCTGCTCGCCGCCATCGACGTGGCGCGGTCTCAAGTTCCCGAGTTGTTATTTGCGAAAGAAATCGAACCATGAAACGTCTTCTCGCGGTGCTCACATTGTTGGGGCTAGCCACCACCGCCTTGGC
>JAFGIR010000122.1 GCA_016929515.1 Pirellulales bacterium
AATCGCGAGAAACTCGACGTCGTCGGAATGAGTTGTTCCGTCGGACGCGGTCACGGCTGGTTGGACTATCTGTGCCGCTCGACGTTGCGTGGTCGATTGCCCTGGTACGCATTTCTCGAAGAGGCGCCCGCGTCCGAAGCCGGCGGCGGGGATGAAGCACCCATCGCGGCCGGCCCCGATCTGCCCACATTGTCCGAAGAACCCGGGGTCGCCTCTGGCCCGGCCCACCCGGCACAATAGCTCATTTGACACTAGGCATTCCATGGGCTATCTATTCAATAGACGCGAATAAGATTCGGGTCTCGGTGCGATTTTTCTTTTCTTGTTCATCGGGTCTATTCCCACTCATTCGTGCATCTTCAGTAGACCGGTTCTGCGCGCCGGGCGGTCGGGAAATGAAGACCTCGGCGCCGAACCCGGTCTACTGTCGATGCCACGCTGAAACACCACAAACCGAAATGGCAAACTGACCGCGAGGTCGGGACGCAAAGCCATGGGGCTCGCGAGCGAGCCCGCCAGGCTGCCGAAGTTTGCAACCTTGTCCAAAGGAGGTTGCCATGTCGGTTCGCCGTTGTACGCTCTCGTCGATCGTTCTGCCTTCGATTGACCCAACGACGCCTGGCTGCTCTCTGTGCCGGGTGGCGCCCGTTTTGATGGCGGTCCCCAGTTACCGCCGGCTGATGGCCGTCTTGGCGGCGAGCCTCTCGGCTCCCGCAGAAGCATCTTCTCACGATCCAGAAAATCTGTCCGACGATTGCCGTCTCGTTCCAAGCAACCAGTCCGGCGTGCCACCGACCGCAAACGACCGACCGGCTGGTTGAGCAGGAAGTAGGCCGTGTCGATCGTCCCGTTTCTGCGATTCCACGCGATGCGCAACTTGTTGCTAAGAAGGGACTTAGCGGATGGGGAGGGATTCGAACCCCCGGTACGCGATGCGTACAGCAGTTTTCAAGACTGCCGCCTTAGTCCACTCGGCCACCCATCCGGTTATGCGTTTTTGGCCATTGGGCTCTCAACGCTCGATTCAACCCTAGTGTAGTAGTGTAGAAGGATTACGAGGCGTTGGGAAGGTGACTCGCGGGTGACTCCAGGATAACTGGACCACGCTTCGGTGGGAGGTCCATTGACGATTTTGTGCGTGTTTGATAGTAATAAGTGTTCTTATTGCAGGTGTGACGTCGAAAATGTGTCACGTGTTGATCCCGGTCAGAGATCAGCATCGTCAAGAATTCCGTAGGAGTTACCCCGTGCCCATTAGCGAACGCCGAAAAGAAATCAAACGCCGCCGCCATCGTCGCAAGAAACTCACTCAGCTCTCGAAGAAGCTGGGAAAGGCGACCGTTTCGGAAAAAACCGCCATCGCTGAGAAAATCCGCAGTTTGACGCCTGGTGGCGGGGTTATTGTCCAGGCGTGGGGCTTGGTGAAGCGGTAGGTCCGGCCGTCTCGCGATGCGTGGCCGGTCAGGCTTTCTTGGCAGCCAAGTTTCGGGCAATGATCTCCGGCGACGGTGTGGGGGGAATTCTGTGCCCTTTCTTATGGTACGGATCAAGCCAAGGCACTTTTTTCTTGCTGCGATCGTCGTTGCGCTTGTGCCAGGCTTCGTTTCGGCAGCCAAGGCTGACAATACCGGCCCCGACGCTTCCGGCAGACTCAGGCTGGCCATCTGTCAATTTCCCATCTCAGCCGACATTTCCAAGAATGCGCGGCGAATTCGCGGTCAAATCCAGCAAGCCAAACAGAAAAACGCCGATCTGGTGCATTTTCCAGAAACGGCCCTGTCCGGCTACGCCAGAGACGATCATAAGACGCTTGACAACCTCGACTGGGGGCTCCTTCGCCATGAGATGCAATCCATCATGGCGTTGGCCGAGCAGACGGGCCTCTGGGTCGTATTGCCTTGCTGAACGTTGTCTTGCTGAACGCTGCCCACGAGACCGATTTTGGTCGATCAAAAGCGAGGTAGCGCGTCACGACGCTTCAGATGACCCACCCGTACCGAGGGGGCTCGGGAGCAAGATGTGGAAATGTCGGATTTCTGGCAAGATGGGGTGAATGACCCCCCTTATTGAGTTGTTTTTGAGGACTTCGGAAAAATCACTCGCAATTCGCTTGCTAGTTTGGTGGTTATCGCTATCATAGGACTTGGGCAAAGATTTAGAGTGCGCATTGTATCAATTCCACGACCAAGTCGGTCTGCGTTTGTTGTCACGGTGCATACTCGAAGGTTCGGTTTTCTGGAGAGAGGTCCATGAGTTATCAGGTATCGCGGTGGCGGCTCATCACATGCGTGATCCTCTGCCTGGTCGTTGGCGGATTTGTCGTGCCGGCGTTTGGTGAGGTTGTCTCGTTCTCAATCCACGTTGACGCAATTGACCCGGTATTTGGCGAGGCGGATGAAGAGTACTCTAATCCGCTCCTGCTTCAGCCCGCTGCTTTTGAGGCCGCGTCGATCGCGGGTGTTCCTGCTGTTTCTCTCACCGACGGCACGCTCATCCTGACGATCACTCCCGTGGATGGTGTTATCTCGACGATCACCTTCTCCGAAGGAGGCGACTACACGCTGGCTGGAGGTCTTACGGCGCCCAGCCAAGCCTACGTCAGTGCGGCGTTGCTCGTCGATTTTGTCTCCGCCAAGGTGAACGGTGAGGAAGTCGACTACCTCAATCTCGATCGGAAAGTCACTTTCACGCGCAACAGGAGCTTCAGTCCTGGCGGCGCCCCGGATCAAGACTTCTGGAGCTTGACGACCACGTTTGACATTGCCGGCGCGTTGGCGGCTGTCCCGGAGGCCGAGGGTGACGTGACCGAGTTGAAGTTGTCGATCGACAACACGTTGCTCGCCATGAGCCAGCTTTCTTCGTCGGCCTTTATCGCGAAGAAATGGTTGCGCATCGACATCAATGACGAAGACGTGCCCGACGTTCCGGAACCGACGGCCGTCGTGCTTCTCGTGTGCGGGTGCTGCGCGTTGCTGGCGCGCCGCCGAATCTAGCTTAGCCGGTTGTCTCGACTAGCGTCGAGTCGACGCGCTCGAAAGTGAATCTGCCTGTCTCAAAGTCTACGCGTACCACGCCTCCGTCGCTCAGCCCACGTTTGAGCATCTCGACCGCCAGCGGATTCTGGATTTGTTGCTGAATGACCCGTTTCAACGGACGCGCGCCAAAGGCCGGTTCGTAGCCGCGTCGGGCAATTTCGTCAATGGCGGCCGGGGTCACCTCCAGCTCAATATGCTTTTGAGCAAGCTGTTGCCGCAAACGCTCGATCTGCAATTGCACGATCCGGTGAATCTGTTCCGCGTCGAGCGGGTGGAACACGATCGTCTCGTCGATGCGGTTGAGAAACTCGGGCAGGAACCTCGCGCGAAGCGCTTCTTCGACGCCCTGGCGCATCTCTTCCTCGGTTCCTCCTTCGCGCGCAATCTCCTGGATCAGCTGGCTGCCGATGTTCGACGTCATCACGACGATCGTGTTGGTGAAATCGACCGTGTGTCCTTGGTTGTCCGAGAGTCGGCCGTCGTCGAGCACTTGTAAGAGAATGTTGAATACATCGCGATGGGCCTTTTCGATTTCGTCCAGCAGGACGACGGCGTAGGGGCGGCGTCGCACGGCCTCGGTTAGCCGCCCGCCTTCCTCGTAGCCCACGTAGCCGGGTGGCGCGCCAATCAGGCGGCTGACCGTGTGGCGTTCCATGAACTCGCTCATGTCGAGACGCACGATGGCGTGTTCGTCGTCAAACATCACTTGGGCAAGCGCCTTGCACAGCTCGGTCTTGCCTACGCCGGTTGGGCCAAGGAAGAGAAACGAGCCGATCGGTCGATTCGGATCCTGTAGCCCGCTACGGCTCCGCCGGACCGCGTTCGAAACGGCTTCGACGGCCTCGTCCTGGCCGACCAGGCGCTGGTGAAGACGTTCTTCCATCACCAAGAGCTTGGCGCGTTCGGTTTCCATCATCCGCGTCACCGGAATTCCGGTCCATGCGCTGACGACCTCGGCGATTTCCTCGGGTCCGACTTCTTGCCGCAAAAGTCGCCGGCTGCCGGTTTTTTCCGGCTCGGACAACTCGGCCCTTTCGAGTTGCTCGGCAAGTTGCTTCTTTTTCTGGTCCAGTTCGTAGAGTTTCTGATAGTCTTCCTCGCCCACGGCGAGCGCGGCCGATTGTTTTTCCTTGATCGAAGCGCTCAGATGGTTGTACTCCAGTTCCGTCTCCGCCAGGCGGCTTCGAATTTCATGCACGTCGCCGAGTCCGAGCTTTTCGCTTTCCCATTGCTCGCGGAGGCTGGCCAGTTTGCGCTTCTGTTCCTCCATTTCCTTCTCAATGTCGGCCAGACGTTGCTTGGCGTGTTCCTCCTTTTCCTCGGCCAGTTGGCGAGCGGCCAATTCGAGTTGGACCAGACGCCGTTGCACCTCGTCGATCTCGGCCGGCACGCTTTCCAATTCCATGGCCAATCGGCTGGTCGCTTCGTCCATCAGGTCGATGGCCTTGTCGGGTAGAAATCGGTCGGCAATGTAGCGGTGCGAGAGTTGGGCTGCCGCCACGAGCGCCGAATCCGTGATCTTGATTCCCTTGTGATGCGCTTCGTAACGCGGCTTCAGTCCACGCAAAATGGCAATCGTATCCTCGACCGACGGCTCGCCCACGAAAACCGGCTGAAAACGCCGCTCCAGGGCCGCGTCTTTTTCGATGTGTTGGCGATACTCGTCCAGCGTCGTGGCGCCGATGCAGCGCAAGTCGCCCCGGGCCAGCGCCGGTTTGAGCAGGTTGGCCGCGTCGCTACCACCTTCGGCTCGGCCCGCCCCGATGACCGTGTGCAACTCGTCGATGAAGAGAATCACGTTGCCGCCGGCGTCCTCGACCTCGCGGAGGACTGCCTTGAGCCGTTCCTCGAATTCGCCGCGGAACTTCGTGCCCGCCACCAAGGCACCCATGTCCAACGCCACGACGCGGCGGTTCTTGAGGCTTTCGGGGACGTCGCCGTCGACGATCCGCAGGGCCAGTCCTTCGGCGATGGCCGTTTTGCCGACGCCCGGCTCGCCGATGAGCACGGGGTTGTTTTTCCTTCGGCGCGAGAGCACTTGAATCACGCGGCGGATTTCCTGGTCGCGTCCGATGACCGGGTCGAGCTTGCCCGCCCGAGCCCGATCGACCAGATCGATCCCGTAGCGTTGGAGCGCCTGGAACTTCTCTTCGGGATTCTGGTCGGTTACCCGAGCACTCCCGCGAACCGATTGCAGCGCGGCGAGAATGTCCTTCTTGTTGATGGCGTTGAGTTGGAGTACGTTTTTTGCCCTCGAGTCGGTATCGGCCAGCGCCAGCAGCAAATGCT
>JAFGIR010000123.1 GCA_016929515.1 Pirellulales bacterium
CATGCCTCGATACTCGTGGCCGCCCGAGTAGGACGGTGTGTCGGACTCGGGAAACTGCACGTTCCGCCCCCATGTTTCGGCGAGCAGAGCCGTATGGGACGCACCGTCCGTGATGTCCGAGAGTTTCGTGGCCGAGTCGTTATAGAACACACCGTTCGTGGCGTTGCCGTGCCGGAGATCGCTATTGGCCGTGGTGAAAGTCCCGTCGCGATGGGGCAACGTGGAGTATTCGTCGTCGCCGGCACAAGCGTAGTAGTGGACGATACGGGCACGATAGCCTCCCCAAGTGTTTGTCATGCCCGTGTAGGGATCGCTTGGGCAGAGGAGGAAATCATACTTCTTCTGCGAGATCGCGAGGTTGCTATCCACTGCGGGGTTGTTTGTCGCGTATTGGGGGTTGGCGTCGAAATCGAGCTGGTCGTAATCGGCCTGCAGTTCCATTTGCGGAAAGATCGCGTTCATCCAGATCCCGATATGTGACAGCCATCGGTAATGATCGTTGATGGTGTAGCTCGACCCGGGCGGCCTCTGCGTCACGTGGACTTCGCCGGGCGGAAAATGCCTATGGGCACTTTCATAGTTGCACATTGCCTTGGCCATTTGCGACAAGTGGTTTGCGCACTGGAGTCGCCGAGCCGCCTCGCGCGCGGCCTGGACGGCCGGCAACAGCATCGCGATCAAAATTCCAATGATCGCGATAACCACGAGCAGTTCGACGAGCGTGAAGCCTCGGTCAGATTTTCTGGCAACGATCATAATTATTACTCCTGGATAGCAGGATCGCCCTTTTCGGTACTGCCTCGAACCCATTCCTTGCCGCGAGAAACGCCCCTGCGGTCAGGAACTCTTTTCCCAGCCGCGTCTCCCCGGGGCCTAGGGTTTCGATTTCAACGGAAAGTCATGCTTGTTCTCTTGATTTGCCTTCACCTCGAAGGTAAGGCCAGATTCGTCCGGATTGCTGTACTTGATGGGGATGATCCATGGTTTGTCCGGCTTGGTTTCGTCGATCGCCATGATGCGGATTTTGTGCCAGCCGACCAAGGCTCCCTTCTTGCCCGCGGTCCGAATCTCGTATCTGCCGTCCTCGCCGATAGGGCTCATTCCCATGGGCCCGGTCGTTCCTTTCGAGGAATCCGGAAGGAAAGCAATTTCGCCGCAAGTGACCGGCTTGTCGTCGAGCGTGATCTGACCCGTCACAATCGCCGTCGGCGCCAGCTTGGGAGCACGACTACAACTGGCAGCCGGCAGAAGCAAGGCGCAGGTGCACACTACGATGATCGCTAGAAACAGGATTCGGTTGCGTGACATTCATTCCTCCTTAAATTCACCCCACAAGCACCGAAGAAGAATCCGATTGCCCTTGGTTGGCGCTTCCACGGTCGATCACCGGCCGAAGCTCGACGCTTCTGCCAATCGCGTAACCGCGCGCAGCCAGGCAAGCCTAGCCAAGCCAGGCGCGGGACACCACCGCCGTGTCCACACCTTTTTCTGCCAGGAAAGTGCCTCTTCGCTGAGCAGCGTACAGCACCAGACAAATGAAGTATCAATGAAGACGGCTGGAAGAAGGGCAAACCGAGAATGCGGAACCAATCAGCTCATCCCATTGAACTGTATATTAGTATGCCCTATTGACCCGTTCTAGCACCATGGACAATATTCCCGTCAATCGTCCCATTTACTCTCGACGCACCCCATACCACCCCCCTCAGACGAATAGCCACGAGAGATTAGGCAGTCTAGACAAACACCATCGACGACCGTGCGCGGAAGTCCTGCCGCGTTCTTCCGCCCGACACCACGGTGTCATTTGTTTCTCCGCCGTTCCATTCTTATCGGTGCGAAGAACACGGCATTTGGTCGGATTGCAGTGTCAACACAGCGATCTCCGCCACCGGGTCTCGAAAGGCGATGCTCCTGATTGGCCTGTTCGGGAGTCTAGCGGCTCAATAAAGATCCTGTGTATTGAAAGTCTCTCCGTCGCCGATGCTACCCAAGGCGCGAAACACGGAACGGTCGACCAACTCGCTAATGAAGTGTGTCGACCCGTCAACAAACGCCGCGTGGGCACCCCCGGCATGAAAGCTATTGATTCTCCAAGGATGCAGATGACTTCCGTCGAAGTTCCGGTAGCTGTTCGGAGTCCAATCGAAGTAGACATAGGCGTGCAGATTCATCCCGCGCGAGTCACCGACGTCGTTGCCGTCCTCGTCCGCCGGAAACTGATTTGCTCGTCCCCAGCTTTCCGAGAGGAGTCCCGTGTTGGCCGTGCCATCGGTGATGTCGGCAAGCTTCGTCTCCGAATCGTTGAAGAACACGCCGTTCGTGCCACTAGCATGGCAGCCAGCGCCGCCTGAGGTGCCGTTCATGGTGCCGTCGGGATGCGGAAGATTCGACCATTCGTTGTTGCCGGCACAGGCGTAGTAATGAACGATTCGCGCGCGGTAACCACCCCAGTCGCTTGTAAGGCCCGTATAGGGGTCGCTGGGACAATGGAGAAATGGATATTTCTTCTGCGATATTTCGAGATTGGCGCCGGTTGGGTCCCCGCTGTACTGAGGTCGGGCCTCGAAGTTGAGCCGGTCGTAGTCAGCCTGCTGCTCCAACTCCGGGAAAATGGCGTTCATCCAGATGCCGATTTGCCCCAGCCACGAACAATGATTCTTGCCCGGGCAGTACGAATGCCACGAGTAACCGGAATTCCATACGCCGCCATGGATCTCGCCAGACGGGAACCGACGGTTTGCGCTTTCGTAAGCGTTCATCGCGAGGGCCATTTGTTTTAGATGGTTCGCACACTGTAAGCGTCGCGCGGCCTCGCGCGCGGCTTGTACGGCAGGCAGCAACAACGCGATGAGAATTCCGATGATCGCGATGACCACGAGAAGCTCGACCAGTGTAAAACCATGCCCCGACCGATTGGCAGACTTCATTCTATTCTCCCTGACTATCTTCATACTCGTGAATGCCTTGGAAGGCACGTACTGCAAAAACCCCTTCCGGCGTTGCCGAGCTTCTTCTGAAATCCGATGCCCTATCGCGAGGACTTCTCCGGGCAAGTGTCGCTGGCGTTCGGTCGATGTCTCGGCAGGAGGCCTCGACGCTCGCGTCAAATCTACTCAACTTGCCATCTTTTTCCTTGTGACGGACGGCTAGGGAGTCGATTTCAACTCCAGATCGATCACGTTCTTTTCGCCCGCCTTCACTTCCTTCTTTAGTGTCGATGTCCCAGGATCACTATACGCGCGAGGAACGGCAACGCGCTGGCCTGCGTCGTTTGGGCCAAAACCTTGGTTACCCCCTTCCACTGTAACCGTGTGCCAACCAGGCTTAGCGCCGTCCACGCCGGCCGTCTTGACCTTGTACTGGCCGTTTTCGTCGATCGCCCCGGCGGCCATTGGCCCGGTGTTACCCTGCGTCGCGTCAGGACTGAAGACAACCACGCCCTGAGAGAGCGGTTTTTCGTCAAGGGTCACTTGGCCAGTCACCTCAACCAGTGGCGGCAACTCGCGACCTTGGTTGCAGCCGGCGACCAACAGAACCAGGACACACACACAGCAAGGGGCCAGGCCCATCAACAACGCTTGAATTCGCGGCATTCGTTTCTCCCAATCATAAAATTCAGACGGACACGCAGGCGCGTCCTTCGGCTATCCTTGCACGGCCGTCCGACTCACGTGGACGACTCTGCCACCAATTTCCACAGCAACAAAACCTTCTCTGTTTCAAAGCGCCTTTGCTGCCGACCAACGGCAGAGACGCCCAAATCTCAACTGCACCCAAACGATCGACCAGACGACGATAACTACGTCGCAGCACAATGGTCCAAGCAAGTTCAAACAGCAGAACGATCGCGTACGGCTCGGGCACGGCCCTCGATTCGTCCCCCAACGGGCCACCATGGCGCTGGTCGGTCGGTTGCCTGCCGCCCAATCACCTCACAGGCCGGGGGTGCGCCGGTGCTCGTCGGCCGGTCACATCCGAAACGGAAAAGACCGCCAAGAACGTACACAGCACCAACACGTTTGCCGCTTCTCTAGGAAGGAATTTCACCACCGATCGATCGCGAGAGGAAGGGTCGTGGCCGAATAGCCACACCGCCTGAAATCGCTCGCTGCTTCTCCAGCGAAGTGCTTCGCCGTGTGCGAAAACGCACCACAAGACGAAAACCACTCGAAAGACCAAAGTCCACAACCGCTTCGGCCAACTCGGCGTGAGCGCACATCCCCTCAACTACCAACGACCATCTATCACCACCAACGTCAGTCTATCCTCACTGCCCCCAGGCATTTGATCACCACTCTCGAACTCGCCGACAGTGAGGGGTGATTCCTTGATTTGAGTCACCAACCAAAAGCGACTGCAAGCATTCGCTCGCCACCACCGATCCCGGAACCACATCTATTAGTATGACCTTATTTCTCGCATCTTGGCAATAGAAAATATTCCTTAAAGTCGCGATTGTCCTGATTTTCCCGAGACCTTCACACCGTTTGTCATACCGCCGGGGGGTTGTTGGTCGGGGGGAACCGAGTAACATTCTCGCCCAAACCTCTCCCTCTGGGGAACTTCGAAGGAGAGTGCCGCGAGACGCTCGTTAGCCGGTTCCACCATCGCTCGTCGCGTCCGTCGGACCGACTCGCTTGGCGTCATCCGGCTGACTCATTCGACGGATATTCTGCGTGTTTTTCATCGAACAAAACTTCGGACCACACATGCTGCAATAGCGTACACCGTCGGTCTCGGAAAGCGTCTCTTCTCGCATTCGGCGCGCGGTGTCACCGTCCAGTGCCAGGCGAAATTGCCCTTCCCAATCGAATGCATATCGTGCACGGCTCATCGCGTCGTCACGCTCGCGGGCACCAACACGCCCTCGAGCGATGTCGGCCGCGTGGGCAGCCAGTTTGTGGGCAATTACGCCCTGGCGCACATCATCCAGGTCGGGCAACCCCAGATGCTCCTTGGGCGTCACGTAACACAGCATCGAGGCCCCGTACCAGGCTGCCATCGCGCCGCCGATCGCGCTGGTGATATGGTCGTAACCCGGGGCCACATCGGTGACGACCGGCCCAAGCACATAAAACGGCGCCCCGTGACACCACTCCTGCTGGCGGCGGATATTCATTTCGATCTGATCCATCGGGATGTGGCCTGGTCCTTCGACCATGACCTGGCAACCCCGATCCCAAGCTCGCCTGGTCAACTCACCCATCACGCGCAGTTCGGCAAACTGGGCCGCGTCGCTGGCGTCGGCCAGACAGCCGGGACGCAACCCGTCACCCAGGCTCCAGGTAACGTCGTACTCGCGCATGATGTCACAGAGCTGCTCAAAATGGGTGAAAAAGGGGTTCTCCTCGCCGTGAACCGTCATCCATTGAGCCACCAAAGAGCCACCGCGGCTCACAATGCCCGTCAAACGGTGATTCGTAAGGGGAACATGCTCGCGCAGCAAGGCGCAGTGGATCGTCATGTAATCGACGCCCTGCTGGGCTTGCTGTTCGACGATATCGAGAAAGTCGACCGGTCGCATGTCGACAATGTCGTCCAGTTGTTCAGCCATCTGGTAGATGGGCACGGTTCCCACGGGCACACTCGCGGCATCAATAATCTGTTGCCGGGTCGTGTTGATGTCTTTGCCGGTTGACAAGTCCATTACCGTGTCGGCCCCGTAACGAACCGCACACTCAAGTTTGCGCAACTCGCACTGCGTGTCGCTCGACAGGGGTGAATTGCCCAGGTTAGCGTTGATCTTCGTCCGCGAGGCCGTACCGATTCCGATCACCTCGAGAGCCTTGGCAAGATGGACGCGATTGGCGGGAATCACCATCCGTCCTTGCCCAACCTCCCGGCAGACTTCTCGTGGATCGAGTTGCTCGGCCCGGGCAACAGCTTCCATTTCAGGGGTAACTATGCCACCGCGGGCCTGTTCTATCTGGGTCATCCGATGGGGAACCTCCGGAAATCAACGTCGCCGGAAGGGAACATCCAACGCGGCGTAACTAGGCATCCTATCACGCTCGGAACGCCTGTCAATCTTGCTCACCCCCCTCCTGAGAGTCGCGGTTTCTTGTGCTCGGCTGAAGATGCTCGCGAGACCAACCCGATCTCACGATGAGACCGTTGACGTGTCGAGATCTGTCATTCGCTTAAAAAAGCCGTTCGAGAATGCGTCTTCCCAGTATATTGACGGCAGCACCGACATGCGCATCGGCTGCAAGCTACAGATCACCCACCAGGACGGCTACCGCCCCAAGTCGGCCTTGATTGCCGCCCTGGCGATGCCGGTCGGAGCGACCGCGTGGACCAGTAATCAGGTCGACACGATTCTCAATTACAACTACGGATGGGACATTGCCGATCGAGTCTCGCTCGGCGGAAGCACCGGTACGTGGTGGACGAAGTCTGAAGGCGATCAATATACCGTCATGCACCAGTCTGCTGTTGTAGGCCTCGGCATCACCGAGCAACTCGGCTGCTATCTCGAATGGTTTGGCCTGTTTTTCGACGGAAGCGTTGATGCCCGGCCCAACCACTATTTGAACACGGGCCTAACTTATCTAATAACCAATGATTTCCAGGTCGACTGGCGAATCGGGTCCGGACTGACGGAGTCGGCCGACGATTTCTTCACAGGTGTTGGATTCGCAATTCGCAAATAGCCATTCCACACCAACCCACCTCGCTTATCTATCCGCTCTCATCAGCACACTCGCGTTAATACTCAAGATCCGCGCAACCGGTACCGATACAGATCCAGGCTTGCACTCCGATGTTGGCTACTGCGCGGGCGGCCATGTCTTCGGTCGAGCAACGCACACCCTATGAGCAAACCTCATCGGACTTGTCTCAATCGGAGGGTGTACGCCAACTATCGAGGCCTGCATGGCAAACTAGCGCAGGACGCCTAACGGAAGCCAGGTTTTCAAGGATTTTTGCCTGGAATGACATGAACGCCAGGCATACAGCTATCAGTAGCTGTTCAAGAGAGGAGAACGCCATGAGCGGGTATCACGCCTTGCGGCCTTCCGCGAACGACGAATCGAGAACCTCGATTTATGAGCCGCCCGATCAGAATGACGACCGGGATGATTCTCCCATGGTATTGGCGCGCGTGGCCGATTTTCGGGCTGAGCCCGATGAACCCGATGACGAGCCCGTAGCGGTTCCTGAAGCTTCCGAGTCCAAGGTCGATTCGAGTATTCGATCGCGATTACGTGTCGGGGGACTGGTGTTGGTGGTCGGTTTCTGTGGGTTCTTCCTGGGTCGGATTACGAGCCCCAGCACGCCGGAAGATCCCGAGGCGTGGCATCTAGCGCCACCGGCTGCTTCGGTGCACGAGGCACCGAGTTGGGAAAGCCAGACCTTAACGGCTCCCGTGGCAAGTCCGTCGAGCGAACCCCAGACATCAAGTCTTGGGGTTGTAGTACCTCGCGAACAAGCCCGCGAAATCGACACGTCCTCGCCACCACCGTGGACGACGCCGACCACGAGTCGCACCGATTCGAAAGGCCTTGCAGCGGCGGCGACGTGGGGAGAAACGTCGATAACCGCGCCCGCCAGTCGGGTTGAAAATCAGACCGATCGGCAGACACCACCGTCGGCCACCGAGGTCCCCAGCGCGCACACACCGTGGTCAGAGGCCGACGATTCGCAGATACGTCCGGACTAT
Organism: Pirellulales bacterium; assembly: GCA_016929515.1. Lineage (GTDB taxonomy): Bacteria > Planctomycetota > Planctomycetia > Pirellulales > Thermoguttaceae > UBA11386. The sequence continues at coordinate 7,667 of JAFGIR010000123.1, forward strand.
GGACCCGAAATGAGCAGCAACCGGAGCATGACGTTGCCCGAGGCAGGGGCCGCTCGAATGGCGCGCCGACCCGATCGTCCACGGTTGAACGACAATCCCGACGCGATAGCCGAAATGGCCCGTCGACCGACGCCCCCGACTCAACCGCCTGCACGGTCGAACACCCAACCACCGCCAAAGGCCGCGGCCGACCGTACGGCCAACGGCTACTCGACTCCCTACAACCCACTCACCGGTCGAGCCGATGTCAGCCGCAGCGGCAATTCCAACGCCAACGTGAATGCACCAAGCGAATACCCGAGTACGGGCTATCCGAGCACAGGCTACCCAAATACTGGTTTCCTAGGAAATCCGACGTCTGCCGGGCAGCGTTATTAACACCAGACGGTCGAACCGACACTTTTCGCAGGACGTTCCGCTACCGCAGTCTCACCTCAGAGTGGGAGAACGAGGTTTTGGCCGAGTCACGATGCGACCCCAAAAATCGTAACAGGACCGAGCGATGAGCATGTTAGATGAGGCTTTCTTCAAGGCCTATGGGCAAACCAATTCGCCGCCTGAACCAAAGACGTCGAAATCGACCCGTCCGGCTCCGTTGCCCAAAACGGCCGGTTCCATTTCCGCGGAAACGAACTCGATCGTCGATGACGACGAGTCAGCCGAACCCGCCAGCATATCGCTGGAAATGCTAGGCATTTCGATTGCGCGGTCTCGCGGAACCGACGAAGCGTCGACCGACGCCGGTTTCTCTTCGCGAGAAGTGGAAAACACGCGTCGGCCGAACGGGCCACCCGAAGTCGACGAACGTAACCGTCCGGGCGAACCGCTGATTGCGGCTCTTGCCGAAGAGACGGTCGAACCAACTGAAATGCCGGCATCGGCATTCCGGCCATTGCTTCAGGTCGATGCGTTTGCTTGGCCACCGGAGCTGACCACCGTGACGCCGGAGGCCGAGGCCGAACTCGAGGCGGTGGCGGCGGCCCTGCTGGAACCCAACGGTCGCCGGCTATCGGTCGTCGGCCTGACCGGGAGCACCGCCGAGGCGGGTTGCACAACGCTCCTTTTGGGCTCTGCCGGCCATCTTGCCCGGCGAGGACTCAACGTTGTGCTCGTCGACGCCGATGAAACCGGGCCAGGGCTCGCCTCCCATTTGGGCCTTCTGCCTTCGTTGGGCTGGGAGGACGTCGTGGCAGGCCGACAACCTCTGGCCGAGGTGCTCATCGAGTCGATCGAGGATCGATTGACCTTGTTGCCCTTGTGTAATCCCGATCAACTCGCCCAACTGCCCAATCCGTCATGCACCTCGACGATCACGGCTTCGATCTTCGCTACACTTCGACAAAACTACGACATCGTGTTGCTCGACTTGGGCATTCCGGGTCAACGGATCACCCGCGCGATGGACGATCTGATCGATGCGGTTGTCTTGGTCCATGACGTCCGCCGCGCGACCGCCGACGATCTGCGCAGCGCGCAAGCACAACTCGCAAGGCGTCATATTGCATGCGCCGGCATCATCGAAAACTTCGTTTCCCCCAAGTCATCCCGTTCGTACCACCGAGCAGCGTAGCATGACGTTTCGCCGCGCGAACTAGAAGAAATTCATTTTGGTTCCATTAAGAAGATGTACGAATCCTACTGGCGATTGCAGGAAAAGCCGTTCGAGAACGTAGTGGACGAGAAGTTCTACTACCCAAGCCAGACCCATCAAGCGGCGATTCTGAAGCTACGTTATGCGATTGAGAACCATCGTGCGGCAGCCCTGCTGGCCGGAACATCGGGGTTGGGCAAGACGTTGGTAACCGATATGCTCCGCTCGATGTTGGATGAGTCTTTTCAACCATTTGTTCGCTTGTCCTTCCCGCAAATGCCCGTCGACCAGTTGATGGCCTACCTGGCCGTCTGTCTTACCGGCGCTAGCACGACGGATCCAATCGACAGACTATGGCAGTGTGTCGATCGGATAGAGCGATTCTTGGCTGAAAACACCCAAAATGGTCGCCACGCCGTAGTCGTCATCGACGAAGCCCATCTGCTTGATGATCGCAAAACACTGGAAGCGATCCGACTACTGTCGAACTTCGAGACGGCGAGCCGGCCAGACATCACGTTGATTCTGTCGGGTCAACCGGGGTTGTTGCCCGTCCTGGATCGCACGCCACAACTCGAAGGGCGTTTAGCGGTGAAGTGCTTGCTCCGCCCGCTCAGTCAAACGGAGACGGCCGAATACGTCGATCATCGTTTGAAACAGGCAGGTGCCGAGCAACCCTTGATTGACGCCGAAGCAATCAGGACGCTCCAAGAACTCACGGGCGGCGTTCCCCGCCGCATCAATCGGCTCTGCGACCTCGCGTTGTTGATCGGCTATGCCGAGCAACAACAGTCGATCACCGCGGCGCAGTTGGAAACCATTTCGCATGAACTTGTGACCGTCGCGCCGGAGTAAGTCAAGCTCGGTTCGGCGGGAACCACCCGATCGGCCCTGTGCATTCTTCCGGCCAAGAAACTCCGATTCTATCGGAGATGGCGCATCCCGCGACCCCCAAATTTCAAGAAAACAAGGCCCATCAGCCTTGGAGAGCTTGACATTCTAGTTGAGACTGCGTTATGATGCCCCATGCAAGGGGGGGCAATTTTTAGCTTGCAGTTAGGGGCTGTCTTAATGAAACTCTCACGTACGGTAGCTTACGCGGTTCAGGCGAGCATCTATTTGGCCGAATCAGAAGGTGATGGGCCCATTCCATGTAGCAGACTTGCCTCAAGAGGGCAAATGCCGGAACGTTTCCTGCTCCAGGTTCTGCGACATCTTGTTGCCCGGGGCATTCTTGCGTCGACTCGCGGTGTCGACGGAGGGTATCGGTTGGAACGTCCAGCAAAGGACATCTCGCTGCTCGACGTGATCGAGGCAATCGATGGCCCCATGGTAACCACCTTACCTTTGAACGAAAACCTACCTGGAAAGAGCCTGGCCCAACTCAAAAAGGCGATTTCCGGGGTAACCGACCAAGTGCGGCGACAATTGGCCGCTATCAAGCTGTCTCATCTCGTACCGCCTCCGGCCGGCGACTTGAAACGGGGACGCAATTAGTCCATCTGCCAGTAGTCTTCTTCCGGTCACCCGCGACCGGGGGAACTCGGAAGCCCGGTCTCGTTTCGATGGCCCCCCAATCGTCGCCCCAAGATCACGCTCTCAACAGTCTTCGGCTTGCCGCGGAGCACGACGGACGATAGACTGATGAGTTTGCGAACAAGTGTGAAGGTCCAGTGTGCCCCACCTTCCGCGTCGGGACGACGATGCGTCCTATTTCAGGCGACGTGCGGCCTGCCAAGCGTAGGTCGACCCACTGCGATGATGCTCTGGTGCCCGCCTCGCAGATGGAGTTCGTCATCCTGTGGCATCGGGACGGGATGGCCTGCTCAATCGGCATTGAAATGTCTTTCGATTGGTGTTCTGGTGAGAAATCTGGTCAATAAGCTGAAGCTCGTTTTCGACTTGGAAGGGTCGGGACGGCTTCTTCTTTTTAGTGCGTTGGTGGGAGTGGTCGCTGGCCTGGGTGCGGCCGTTTTCTACGTGGGACTGAACTACTTCCGAGATTTCGCGCTGGGTGATCTGCTCGGCTACTACCCGCCCGCCGCAGCCTCCGAACCGTCCACGGGCGTCACGCAACTCCCTCCCTTGGATCGGTGGTGGCTCGTACTCTTGGTGCCTACCGTCGGTGGTTTGTTGTGCGGCTGGCTTGTCTACACTTTCGCACCGGAGGCTGAAGGACACGGCACCGATGGGATGATACGTGCCTTCCACCGAGCGAAGGGCGTCATTCGCTCTCGGGTGCCGCTAATCAAGACGATTGCGAGCACGCTGACAATTGGCACCGGGGGTTCCGCGGGCCGCGAAGGCCCCATTGCCCAAATCGGCGCCGGCTTCGGCTCGTTCCTGGGCACTTGGCTGAAATTGAGCGACTGGGAACGCCGGATGCTCGTCTTGGCCGGGGCGGCTGGAGGTGTCGGTGCAATTTTTCAGGCGCCGCTGGGTGGAGCCCTGTTTTCCGTCGAGGTTCTCTACGCGAGTACGGCCGTTGAGTTCTCGGCGATCATTCCATGTGTCGTCTCCTCGGTGGTCGCTTATTCAATTTTCAATCTTATCTTTGGCGTGGACGTTCCTTTCCACGCTTCGCAAGAGATTGTCTTCGGGGGCATTGGCGACTTGCCGCTGTACATGGTCTTCGCCGTGATTTGCGCCTTGGTCGGTTTTGTCTACGTTTGGTGTTTCTACAACATACGCAATCGCGTCTTCCGGCATTTGCGAATCCCGAACCTGCTTAAGCCGGCTTTGGGGGGGCTTCTGTTGGGATTGCTGGCACTCGAATTGCCCCAAGTGATGGCCGGCGGCTATGGATGGATCCAGCAAGCGCTCGACGGCAAGCTCTCGTTGGAGTTGATGGCCATGCTCGTCGTGGCCAAGATCCTCGCCACGAGTTTTACGATTTCTTCCGGTGGCAGCGGCGGCGTGTTCGCTCCTTCGCTTTTTATCGGCGCGATGCTCGGCGGAGCCTATGGGCTGCTATGCAACAAGCTCTTCCCCGGCCTGGTGCCCGAGCCCCAGGCGTTCGTTCTTGTCGGAATGGGCGGTTTTTTCGCGGGCGTGGCCAAGGTGCCGCTGACGGCCCTGATCATGGTCTCGGAGATGAGCGGTTCGTACACTCTGCTCGTGCCGCTGATGGTCGTCAGCATGATCAACGTGGCCATCCTTTCGCAACGCTGGACGCTCTACGAGGAACAGGTCTCTTCGCTCATCGACAGCCCAGCACATCTGGGCGATTTCGTCGTCGACGTTCTGGCTGGCATCCAGGTCAGCGAAGTCTATCAGTCGTCGCGCCCGCTCACGACGGTCCGCGAGGAAATGCCGTTGCCCAACGTGCTGCAACTTGTCGCCCAATCCAACGATTCCTATTTCCCAGTCGTCGACAGCGAAAATGAGCTGGTCGGCATCTTCTCGCTCCACGATATCCGTTCGGCGCTGATCGGCAACGGAGCGGGCAGCTTGATCGTCGCCGCCGATTTGGCCTCCTCGGCGGTTACCACGGTTACGCCGGAAGACAATCTTCACACGGCCTTGCGATTGTTCACGCAGAAGCAAATCGCCGAATTGCCTGTCGTCAATCCAGAAAATCCACGCCGTGTGATCGGTATGCTGCGCCGTGATGAAGTGATCGCGGCTTATGATCACCAACTCAAAGCTCACAAACTGCGACAAGGTTCGTGAGACGGGAAAAGCCTTCGGGATAGCCTTGTCCGACACCCGTTCGAGGGCACGCCGGTTCGTGTCAGGTTTGGTCAGGGAACTTCCGCCAGTTTGAAAAGAAACGGGTTACCTTATGAAACCACCCACGACCGACTGTGCTGCTCGCCTCGAACTGGCCGTTGACATCGCCCGGGAAGCTGGCCGATTGACTCTCGATTACTTCAACCGACAGAACTTCGAAGTCGAGTTCAAGAAAAACGACTCGCCGGTCACCGTGGCCGATCGCCAAGCCGAAGAGCTCTTGCGAAACCGCATCGCCAAGGCGTTTCCCGACGATGCCATTCACGGCGAGGAATTCGACGACCGCCCCGGCCAGAACGGTTTTCGATGGATTCTCGATCCGATCGACGGGACCAAGTCGTTCATCCACGGCGTGCCGTTGTATGCAACGTTGGTGGCGGTCGAGCACGAAGGCCGCAGCATCGCGGGCGTGATTCGGATACCCGCCTTGGACGAGTCGGTTTATGCGGCCGTGGGACACGGAGCTTGGCACGTCGTCGGCCAGGAGCCGCCACGCCGCGCTCGGGTCTCCGAGTGCCCACGGCTGGCCGAGGGGCTTTTCGTCACCAGCGAAGTGGCAACGTTCGACGAAATTGGCCGTCGCGACGTCTACGACCGCCTGCAATCGGTCGCCCGGCTGAGCCGCTCCTGGGGGGATGCCTATGGCTACCTATTGGTGGCAACGGGCCGGGCCGAACTGATGGTCGATCCAGCAATGGAGGTCTGGGACGCAGGGCCCTTGCCACCGATCCTCAACGAGGCCGGGGGCACATTCACCGACTGGCAAGGACGTGCGAGGATCGACTCGGGCCAAGGATTTGCCACCAATGCGCGAGTTTTCGACGAGGTCGTGGAACTCCTGCATGTGTGACCCCCCGTTCATATCTCGTGTTCCACACCTCACTTGCCCTTGTGTTGTCCGACAGAGCGGGTATATTGAGAGTTTCTCTGATGACAACTGATTTTTGCGCTGTGTGGAGCGGATCGATGGCTCAAGTTTGTGAAGTGTGTGGCAAGAAGCCGATAATGGGCAATAGCGTGTCGCATCGTGGTAAGGCCAAGTACCTCGGTGGGGTCGGCACCAAGGTGACGGGCATCTCCCGGCGCAAGTTTCGTCCCAATCTTCAGCGCGTTCGCGTGACGACCGCCAACGGGGCGCACAAGACCATGCGAGTCTGTGCGCAGTGCATACGAAGTGGCGCGATCACGAAACGAGTCCGTCAGGCTCCGTTCAAGCTTCCGGTTACGGAAACGGCCGACAACGTCTAGCGCCCATCGATCAACTACTGCCGTGGTGCATTCTTGCCCCGCCCGCGGTTCGTGAGGAAATTCGCCCCGAAGCGCGGCGATGACCTGCAGTCGTTTCACAGCTTTTCCATAGCGTGGTTTCTCATGGCGATTTCACGTGAAGAAGTCAAGAAGGTTTCCTTGCTGGCCCGATTGCAATTGTCCGACGCCGAATTGGAAACGATGACGGCCCAATTGGGTGATATCCTCGGCTATGTGGAACTGTTGAGCGAATTGGACACCGACAAAGTCGAGCCGATGGCGCACGCGCTAGATGTGTCTAACGTGTTTCGTGACGACAAGGTCCGTGCAAGCCTCGACCGCGGGGAAGCTCTGGCCAACGCGCCGAAGCACGATGACGAATGCTATCGCGTGCCCGCCGTGCTGGGCGACGGCTAGGCTCTGTTACGGTTCTGGGTTGGGGTACTCGGGATAGTCTGTCTGCCACCGCGAAAGTCGTACGGCCGAAGCGGACAAACCGTCCATGGCACCCTCGCATTTTTCCGTGGAGATTCCATGTCGCTAACCGATCTGACGGCAACCGAGCTGCTTGCCAAACTCACCCAAGGCGAGATCACCTCGGTCGAGTTGACCGGCGTCTTCCTCGACCGGATCGCCGCGGTCGATCCCACGATCCACGCCTTCCTGCGAATCGATCGCCCGGCCGCGTTGGCCCGAGCCGCCGAAATCGACGCGCGTCGGGCGTCGGGCCAACCGCTCGGCGCGTTGGCCGGGCTGCCCGTGGCCCTCAAGGACGTCCTCTGCACGGCCGGCGAACCAACGACGTGTGCGTCGCGGATGCTCGAAAACTTCCGCCCACCCTACGATGCCACGGTGGTCGCCCGGCTCCGCGCGGCCGATGCCGTTTTGATCGGCAAGACGAACATGGACGAGTTTGCAATGGGGGGATCGAACGAGAATTCGGCCTTCGGACCGGTCCACAACCCGTGGGACACGGACCGCGTCCCGGGCGGATCCAGCGGCGGATCGGCCGCCGCCGTGGCCGCAAGGATGACGCCGTTGGCCATCGGGAGCGACACGGGCGGGTCGATTCGTTGCCCGGCCGGACTCTGCGGCGTGACGGGCCTGAAGCCGACTTATGGCCGCGTGAGTCGCTATGGACTGGTCGCGTTTGCCAGCAGCCTCGACCAGATCGGGCCGCTGGCCCGAACGGCCGAAGACGTTGCGCTGATCCTGGGCGTGTTGGCCGGCCACGATCCGGCCGACTCGACCTCGGTCGACCGGCCCGTCCCCGACTACGCGCGAACCGTGAGCAAACCGCTTTCGGGCCTGCGGCTGGGCTTGGCGCGCGAGCATTTCGGCGAGGGGCTCGAAGGCCAGGTCGAGCGTGCGGTTCGCGAAGCGATCAAAGTCTACGAGTCGCTCGGCGCGACGGTTCGCGAGGTATCGCTGCCCCACAGCAAGTACGCGGTGGCCACCTACTATTTGATCGCTCCATGCGAGGCATCGAGCAATCTGGCCCGATACGACGGCGCGCATTACGGCCATCGAACCAACCAGGAAGCGATGCTCGCCGAACTCGAAATCGAGCGCAAAGCCCTCGATGCGGCCGGCGACACCGAAGGCCTCGACCGGCTGGACAACGCACTCGTGCGAATGTACCGTCGAACCCGGTCCGAGGGGTTCGGGCCCGAGGTCCGCCGACGCGTCATGTTGGGTACCTACGCGTTGAGCGCGGGCTACTACGACGCCTATTATCTCAAGGCCCTGAAGGTACGCCGGCTGATTCGCCAGGATTTCGATCGCGCGTTTGAGGAAGTCGACCTGCTGGCCGGCCCGGTTACACCGACGCCGGCCTTCCGGCTGGGCGAAAAGGTGGACGATCCGTTGTCGATGTACCTGTTCGACCTGTTCACGATCGGGGCGAATCTGGCGGGCATCGGCGGGATTTCCATCCCGTGCGGGTTCAGCGCCGAGGGACTGCCGATCGGCCTGCAACTGCAAGCCCCGCCGTTCGAAGAAGAACGACTACTCCGCGCGGCCCACATGTTCCAGACAGCCACCGACTGGCACACGCGGAAACCACCGGCGATTTAAGGATAGGGAACCACAGACGAATAAGGAAAAGGCGAAGTGACCGAGCCTTACACGATCATTATCGGCCTGGAAGTTCACGTTCAGCTTTCGACCGCGAGCAAGCTGTTTTGCGGTTGTTCGACGGCGTTTGGCTCGCCGGCGAACACGCAGACCTGCCCGGTTTGCATCGGCATGCCTGGCAGTCTGCCCGTGATGAACCGCGAGGCGATGGCGCTGGCGTTGAAGACGGCCGTGGCGTTGAATTGCGAGATTCCCCGCCGAACGAAATGGGACCGGAAACAGTACTACTACCCCGACTTGCCGAAGGGCTATCAAATCAGCCAGTTTGATCTGCCGTTGAGCGAGAAGGGCTATTTGACGATCAGTGACTCGCGCGGCCGGTTCGAGCCGAAGCCAATCCGTATCATCCGCGCCCATCTCGAAGAAGACGCCGGCAAAAGCATGCACGACGAAGTCGCCGGCAAGGGCGACAGCCGGATCGACCTGAACCGCACGGGCACGCCGCTTTTGGAAGTCGTCAGCGAGCCCGACCTGCGCTCCCCGGTCGAGGCCAGGGCCTATCTGGACGAGTTGAAACTGCTGCTGAACTACCTCGACGTGTCCGACTGCAACATGCAGGAGGGGAGTCTTCGGGTCGACGCCAACATCAACCTGCATATCGACACGCCCGAGGGCCCCGTCGCCACGCCGATCGTCGAAGTGAAGAACATGAACAGCTTCCGCGCGGTCGAACGGGCACTCGATTTCGAAGCCCAGCGCCAGTACGAGGTGTGGCAAGAGACGGGCACCATCATGGGAGCACCGGGCGGCCACAAGACAACCCGGGGTTGGGACGAAACGGCCCAAGTGACCGTCCCCCAACGAACGAAGGAAGAGTCGAGCGACTACCGCTATTTCCCCGACCCCGATCTCGTGCCGGTCACCACGACCGAGGAGCAAGTTGAGGCAATTCGCGCCGGCCTGGGCGAGTTGCCCGCGGCGCTACGCGAACGACTGCAAAAGACCTACAACGTCACGCCGTACGACGCGGACGTTCTGGTCAATCAGGGTCGCGAACTGGTCGATTACTTTACTGAGCTGGCCGACCGGTGCGGCGACGGCAAAATGGCCGCCAACTGGGTCGAACAAGACGTCCTGCGCTGGCTTAATGACCGGCAAATCGGCATCGGCGAGTTCTCTGTCTCGGCCGACGCGTTGGCCGGGCTCTTGGAGAAAATCAAGGGGGGTGATCTGACCACCAGCCGGGGCCGTGATGTACTGACTGCCATGCTCGACTCGGGCCAGTCGGTCGATGCAGCCATGCGGAAGTTGGGTATCCAGTCGGTCGACCAAAACGAGCTGGAAACTCTCTGCGGCGAACTGCTTGCGGCCAATCCCAAGGTTGTCGAAGACGTCAAAGAGGGTAGACTTAAGGCAGTGGGGGCCCTCATTGGTCAGGCTAAGAGCCGAAACCCCAACGTCAATCCGGGCCAGGTCCGTGAACTTTGTCTCAAACTGATTGAGCGGATGTGAGCATTATTACGCTGACGACCGATTTCGGCACCGACAGCCCCTACGTGGCCGCCATGAAGGGGACCATCCTCTCGATCGCCCCCACCGCCACGATTGTCGACATTACCCACGCGATTCCGCCCCAGGACGTCCGCGAAGGGGCCGTGGTGCTCGAAAACATTGCCCACCGGTTCCCCGATGGAACGATCCACGTCGTCGTGGTCGACCCGGGCGTGGGTACCGAACGGGCGATCGTCTATGCGAAGATCGGAGGTCACCACTTCATCGCGCCGGACAACGGCGTGTTAAGCCGCGTGGCCAAACGAACGGCGCCGGTCGAGGTGATTCGCCTGGAAAATACCGAGTATTGGCTCGACAAGGTTTCTTCGACGTTCCACGGGCGCGACATTATGGCGCCGGTGGCGGCCCATCTGAGCCTGGGCATCGAACCAAGCCGGTTCGGCCCCCCCCACGGCGAACTGGGTCAGCTCGAATGGCCCAATGCCGTTCGTCGGCAAGACCGCGTCGAGGGCGTCGTGCTCAAGGTCGACTCGTTCGGCAACCTCATCACCAACATCACGGCCGACATGCTCGTCGGCCAACCAACCGACGGTCGGGCGTGCGTCATCTGCAGCATCTACGAGACGTGGGGCATCTACCAAACCTATGGCGACCAACCCCGGGGTACGCTCATCGCACTGATTGGTTCCGACGGATGCATCGAGCTTTCGATCGTCGGCGAATCGGCCGCCGAGCGGCTGGGTATCCAAGTCGGTGTGCCGGTGATCGTGGCGTGGGAGTAGCGAAAGAGTGTGAAGTATAGCGCGTGAACACGCTGATGGCCGTCGGCGGAAACTCGCGGAACACGTCTTGTGGCAAGGATTGCAACCATGTCGTTTGTCGCGGCGACGCTGCTGTTGTTCCTGGTGATGGATCCTTTTGGAAACATCCCGTTTTTTCTTCCGCTGCTCCGTCATATCCCAGCCGAGCGCCGCCGGCAAGTGCTGGCTCGCGAGTTGATCTTCGCCTTGGCCATCCTGGTGTTCTTCCTTCTCTGCGGCTCATCCGTGATGAAGCTGCTTGCGATCGACGATTCGTCGGTGGGCATCGCGGGCGGCGTGGTCCTGTTTCTCATTGCCGTCAAGATGATCTTTGGCGAAACGGACCAGCTTTTTACCCACGCGGGTGACCGCGAACCGTTCATCGTCCCGCTGGCAACGCCCTACGTGGCGGGCCCGTCGGCGATCGCCACGGTTTTGCTGCTGATGGCCCGCAACCCGTCGCGCTGGCCCATCTGGCTCGCGGCGGTCTTCGTGGCATGGCTCGGCGTGAGTGTCGTCCTGATGGCCTCGAACGGCCTCCACGCATTTCTCAAGGATCGCGTCCTCCTGGCAATCGAGCGACTGATGGGCCTGATCCTGGCCTTGCTCGCGGTGAACATGTTTTTGAAGGGGGTTTCGGCGTTTGTCGAGGAGTTGGGAAAGACGTAACCACGGCGAGTTCGGTGGAGTGAGAGCCGCGTGGCGGAAGCCTGCGGTGAATGCGAGCGAGACAATGAATCAAGGACATCCGTTTCTTGTTGTCGATCAGAATGTGATGCGAGACCACGATGTTCTGACATCTGCGCTGGGTCGTTGTTGTCGTGAAAACCTTCGATTGTTGATTCCCGATATCGCTGGATTCGAATTGTCCAAGGGATCTGAGCCGTTTGACACATGGCAACGATCCCTGGAAGTTCTTTCAGGGTATTCTGAATTCGTATCAGTTTCACGAAAGCTCCCGTACATGCTCGATGAAGAACGCCAAACTGGTCAGCCATGCAAGAGACTAGCTGAGGATTATGCGGCGGACAAATTCCGCGAGGTTCTGGCGACTCTAGCAGACGGCGATCAATCCTCGTTACACAGGGTGATCAACGGTCCGGTGCGTGAGAAGATTCCATCTTCGCTGCCGCTGTGGAATGATCTGGTGAAAGACAAACAATGGATTACTACTGTTCGAGACGATTTGCGCAGTGCAATGAGTGATGACACTCTCAAGAAGCTTCGACGTAGTCCAGATTCAGAGATGGCAACTTGGTTGTCCTCTGGTGATGGCATACTCTACGTGTATGAAAAGGGCATGCGGCCTGCCTTGGATGCTTCTCAGGCAATCGAGCTTACACGCACCAGAAGTGTTTATGCCGCTTTTGTATCAGGCTTTGTGGCGATCGGCCTATACTGGCTTGCCTTCGGAGGTTTGGACAGTGTCGCCCCCGAGAGACTGTCAAACGATATAGCTGATCTCGACTACGCTGTAACCGGCTCACTCTCAGTTGGCCTGCTGAGCAAAGACACACGACTGAATACGATTTACCAGTCAATATCTGTCGCCGCAAATGCGCGCTGTGCACGATTTTGTAGTGGAACTCCATAGGGCGCGTTGCGAGGCATCGCAAATCATTCGGCGCGTCCATGGTGTGTCTTGATGCATGGTGGGACCGCTGCGTTGACTAGCTCGAAGGGCTTTCATACCTTAGCCCAGGGTTGCCGCGCAGCGGCTACCCTGGGTTTCAACCCTCAAACCATGCCCAAACCCCAACGGGGTTTCGGAGAGATGGTCTTCGGAGTTGCCCGGTGCGACACGGCCGTTGCGAAACCCCCTTGGGGTTTCCCGCAATTTCATTCCGCATCCCCAGGGTAGCGGCTGCGCCGCAACCCTGGGCTGGGTTACCATAAGCCCTTCGGGCTATCAATTTTCCTTTCCTCTCCTACGGTAACGAAGCTCAAAGAAGTCGCTCCCAAAATTGCCCCTTGGAAGGGATCAACCAGAACGGCATTGAGGCATTCACATTACCGTAGTACCAACTCCGCCGGCCGATCCGTGATCGTTAGCCGTGGCACCGTCAGCAACGCCGCGGCGTCTGGCCGGACCGTGCCCGAGGCGACCACCTTGTCCTGCCGCCGCAGTTCCCAGGCGTATTCCCTTGACCCGTCGACCGTGAAACGCTGCAATCGCCGTAGCGTTACGTCGGCCACCGACTCGCCAGGCGTCGTGGTCGGGCGGCTCAATTCGTTCGCGCGGACCAATCGCAACTCGATCGCAAATCGCTCGGGCGTGTCTTCGAGTGTCTTCCAACGGAAAAAGCCGTTGACCTGGCCTTGCTGGTCCGTCGCCGTTGACTTGTGGCCTGGGTAGCGGTCGTCGGTCGAAGCATGAGTGAAGACCGGGTAGGCTTCGTTCTTGCGGATTTCGAGCCACGGAAACTCATAAACCGCCGCGTGATAGCGTTCGTAGACGTTCCGATGTCCCCAAGGACCCCACGCGAAGACGACCGCGTGGCGACCGTCGGCCAGTGCTCGCATGAACGACTCCTGCCCCTTGGACCAGTTGTCGAGTTGCGACGAAAAGGTCACCAGCGGCGGCGCGTCGGGCAGCCCGGCGTGGGAGACCCAACGGAGATATTTCTCTTGCGTTTCCGTCGACGCATTGTCGGCCGGTGGTCGCGGAAAACCCATCCGGTGCATCACGTGATCCGCGCCGGCCGGCACCTTGGCACAAAGCGCCGCAAACACGTTGCCGTGATACATGCCCAGGCCGAGCGCGCCGCTGCCGCCCATCGAAATACCGTGCAGATAGATGCGGTTCCGATCGACGTTCTGTTGTCGCGCGACCCAATCGACCGTGGCCAGCACGCGGTTCTCGACGGGCGTCAGTGCCGAGCGATACTTCTCGGGATGCTCCTTGATGAGTTGCGATCCCCACCACCAATCGGGCTGCTTCGGCGGGGCCGCGTTGGGAACCAACCCGACGAAGCCGGGCCCGGCGTCGACGACCCTCTGGACATTCCCCTCCAATTCCTTCTCGCCCGAGCCGCCGGCGCTGTGCAAAAGAACCAACAGCGGCGGAGCCTTTGGGGGTTTCTCGGGCAAAATAACGTAGAAGTAGTCGCGTCGAGGCTCGATATAACCCCATTTTCCAAGGCAGTCATGCTCGTAGCGAATCACCGTTCGGCCGTGGATGGTTGTTGTCTGGACGATCTCCGGTTGCCACTGCAACGGCTGATGTGGCGTGGCCGCGGGCACAAGGCCGGCCGCCGTCAACACCACGGCCGTGAACGTCAGAAATCGCACGCATGGCGCTACGGTCTGTTCTCGTGGATCGATCATGGTTCTTCGAGTGGTTATCGATATTTCGCGACTTGTGTTAACGAGAGTGCAACCTACCTCCCACCCGATTTCTGCATCGCGTCGAGCGACTTGCGGTAAAACGCTTCCTCGTCCTTCAGTCCGTTTTGCTTGCAGAACTCGACCAGCCGCTTGAATCGCTTGACCGGATCCGTGCCCGTGGCGTAGCAAAGCTTAGCGAGACAGTGCGGGCAGAGGGCCAGCGGGCGGCGGTCCGACTCGGCGCGGTGGTTGCTGCCGCACATGTTGCATTCGAACCGCGTGCAGTGGAACATCGAGAACATGTGGCCCGTCTCGTGGGTGGCCGTCTGCAGAGTGCGTCGCAGGCAGACCCGATAAGCCTCGTCGCCGGCGGTCGGATCGCCGTTTCGGTAGATCGACCAAACGCCCACCCGCTGGGCTAGCGAGGCTTGGCCAAAGACGAAGTTCCAACCTTCACCGGGCCACAGGTCGGACGTGGTCAGCCCCAGCATCACCACGGCGTCCTTGGGCATCCGCGGCGGCAGCACCTTAAAAAGCACGTACGGCGCGAGGATCTGTTGGTCGCCCCAGGTCGGATGGGTTCGTCGGGCCTCGCCATGAATCACGTCGAGCGAGACGTCCTCGCGGATCTTCACTGGAAGCCCGAAGTAGATTTCCATGAACTGGGCCGTGCGATCGAGAATTTTGCGCTGTGTCGAATTAAACGTGCCTAGCGGCTGGATGTAGATCACTCGGCGTTTGGCGTCGGGGCGAATCGGCTCCGACCGGACATATTGCATGTAGGTCTGGCCCGGCTCGTCGTGTTGGTCGAGCCAGTCGCCGGGCCGCGGCTTGCCCAACGGAGTGTGCAACGGCAACAGACCGCGATACTTCTTTGGCAACGCCCGATCGGCCGACGTCTCGGCCGAGCAACCAACGGCCCAGCCCATGAAGAACATCACGGACAGGATCAACCACGCCAACGGAATCTTATCCGACATACTCTGACCTTCGTCTAACGCCACGGGATTCTGGCAGACAGTCTATCACCATTCTAATCGACCTCGCGACGATTGCCACGTGGCTTCCGGGCCGGCAGCGTCGATAGCCTGGAGAAACGCCACCTTCTCCGCCAAGCGTAGCCGGGAGTCATCTTCGAATCGACGAACCGGCTGCTTATCGGCCCGCGGCGTCGAATTCACCCGTCTTGCGCGGTCTCGTCCGACCAAAGCGAATCCATGTCGGCCGGACTGTCCACGAGCAAGGGAAGATCCACGCTAATTCGTGTTCCGGCACCGGGAGCGCTCTCGATCTGAACGTCTCCTCCCATCGCGGTCACACGTTCACGAATTCCCTCCAACCCGAAATGGTCCTGGGCGACATCGGTCGGATTGAATCCGACACCTTCGTCCTGCAACAGAACCTGAAGACGGGAACCCTGTTCGATGAGTTCAACGCGGATCGCATCGGCCTGGCTATGCCGTATGGCATTGACCAGACCCTCTTGCACGATCCGAAAGACCGTGGTTTCCAACGGCGGCGCAAGTCGCTCGAAGTTCACGTTGCAGATAAACTCGATGGTCGCCGTGCTCGACAAGCGCTGCTCGCGAATCAGATGGTCCAGCGCGGCAACAACCCCGAACTCGTCGAGCACAGGCGGCCGCATTCCACTCATGAAACGACGCGTCTCGGACAGGGCCTCCCGGAGAATGCCGACGGCCGCGTCAAAATCGTTCCACGGCGCGTCGGGACAACGTCGCCGTGCTTCCGAGAAAGCATCGAAAGTCATCAACGCACTGACCAAGGGTTGCGTCACGCCGTCGTGGATCTCGTAGGTTGCCATCTTTCGATGGCCTTCGTGAACGTCCAGCAATTGAGCCAAGCAGCGCTGCTCTCTTCGGACGGCCTCCTCGGCCAAGGTGCGCTCGGTTATGTCCCGCACTATGCCGACGGCCGAACGCCGTCCGTCGATCGTGATCGGGGAAACGCCGATTTCGACAGGAAATTCGGAGCCGTCCTTGCGCACCGCCACGGATTGAACGATGTTGCCCACGACGGCACCTTGCCCCGAGCGTCGAAACTCGTCGATGCCTCGGGCTATCTTCTCGTGCAACCGGCTGGGAACAAGCAAGGCGTGCATCTCGCGGCCGAGAACCTCATCCTGGCGATAGCCAAACATACGCTCGGCCGCCGCATTCCAGTGGATCGTTCGGCCGTCGGCGTCCATCACCACGACGGCGTCCTGCGCGGCGTTGCAGATCGCCGCCAACTTCTCTTCACTAGCGCGGACGGCCTCTTCGGCCAGATACCGCTCGGTGATGTCGCGAGTAATGCCGACAACCCGCAGAAGATTCCTCCGGTTATCGTACAATATCCTAGCGGTTGTTTCGGACCAGCAAGCCGAGCCGCTGGCCGTCAGAAGCGGAAACCGCAAAGCTTGAGGAATGGACCCCCCCTCTGGCGTGTTCATGGCCTCGCACGCGTACCACTGAATGGTCTCGTCAACGACTGCGCGCGACTGCGCGGGCACAAGGTCATGGAGATGCATGCGGAACGCGTCTTCGACCGGATATCCGACAAGACGTTCGAACGACGGGCTGACATAAATGAAACGCCATCGCTTCATCAGACTCTTGATGTCGATTGACTTCGGATCGACATGTTGCCCGATCGCAACGGGCCGCCGCACGTCCTTGACTTCCGCGACCCAGAAAATGTCATTGAGATTATCAACAATTAAACGATGCCACTCGGCATTATCTTGGAGTGTTTGTTCCAGTAGCGTCTTCTCGGTGATATCCGTGATTACGTACAGCGTGCCGAGAGCGGCCCCTTGGGGGTCCGTCATTGGCCGCCGGTCCAAGGTAACCCGAAGCAAAGAACCATCCTTGCATCGAAGAACGGCCTTATGATGGACTCGCCCGCAGTGGGAACAAACCTCGGTCTCGGTGTCGTCCTCGTTCCGGGAATAGCTGGAAATGAAAGTAGCCGCCGACCGTCCTAGCAACTCGTCCGAAGAATACCCGATCATCGCACAAAGCCGATCGTTCACGAAAATGACCATGTCATGACGGTCGGACACACTCAAACCATCGCCAACGCTACAGGCGGAGAGATGATTCGGCAGCTCACGGAAGCCCGAAACCTCTCCCGTGTGCTCGTTGGTTTCCACGCCGGGATCCGAATTGACCGCTCGAATCGGCGCGCGACGATCCTCCGCGTGTTTGGGCCCGTCGTTCTGCTCCGCCACTGGACACACTCCCTCTAAATCGCTCCACCAAGCTGCTTTTTGATTTCCGGCGATCCGCCACAGACAGTCACGGCTACTGACGGAGAGCGACTTTCAGCAGACTCGGTCGGACATCGTCCAAGACAGGGGTTGTGCGTTGAGGTCATCCATGCTCGAATCTCAGAAGAGGCACCACCTGTTCTGCACCGAAAGAACCAGACCGATCCGTGATCTGATATCCCATGTCGGGCCAACACTTCAATACGGCTCAGTTTAATGGGGAAGACTCGCACGGGCTACTGGAGTATATCACTCTCAACCAGAGGATGGAATTGCACGGTGCGAGTGTCGCACGAAAGGCGACTCTGTAGCATGACTGGATGAAAGAGCGTGGCTCACGCGGATAGAACTGCCCCCCCGGCGGCACTACCAGCTTGAATTTCTTCCTCTAAAAGCCCACTGCGTCGGCCTGCGACTCCATGGCGAGGGTGCAAACGACGTCTCGGCGACCATTGACATCTGGATTGTCAGCAATCGGCCGCCAATCGCAAGATTCCATGAGTGCCCCGCCTCTCATCAGCTGCTTCTGGGGGGCATCCGGCTTTTGCAGGCATCAATCGCCAGAAGTCGCGACTCCCGCAATCAAGCCGTGAAGCCGTCGGACGGTCGAGACTATCGGCTCACTGAAGAAGGCTTTTCCAGCCACTTCGGGCAACGGGTGGCAATAACGGACCGGGGCAACTAGAATGGGTGGGGGGCAAACCGGGACATGCCTGCTTTGACTATTCCCTGCCGCCGCTCTTGAATCTGGGAGACAATGCGATGAGGTCCACAGTAGAACTTGAAGTCATGGCACTCACCTCGCGCCGCATGCTTGTGCCGTTCGTTCTTGCCGCGATGTTGACCGTCGCCTTCGGCTCGGCGGCTACCGCCGACGGACCAAAACCCGCCAAGGCGACCGCGAAGCACGCTCAAACCGAAGCGCGTCCCGTCAACGCCAAGGTTGTCTCGCAATTACTGCCCTCGATGAAACCAGGCTTCTGCAACCTAATCAGACCAAACAAGACGGGCTTGCCCTCCGGCGTCCTCGCCAAGGTCCTTGCCGAGAATCTCGCGAAGCTGATGTCGAACAACATTGCCAAGTTCTTGGCCGACAATGCCGCTGCATTCATGTCGGGCAACACGGCTCAGCTCCTCTCGGGCAACCCCGGCAGTGAAATCACGCTGAAAGCCATGTCCGACAACACGGCCGAGTTTGCCTCGCGAAATTCGGCCAAGCTCCTGAGCGAAAACACCACGAAGCTGTTTTCCGACATCAAGATTCTGTCGGGCATCAACGTGAACGTCGACATTCGAATGCAGAACAGTGTCAACACGAATTCAAAGATCGACGGACAGGACACGATCGACTCGACGTTTCGGCAGTTCGACCAGAACGGCGATGGGAAGATCAGTCCTCGGGAATTTCGCGAGGCCCTTGGAAACGGCCATAACGAACATAAGCCATGACGCGCTGCTACGTGTTTCGCAGCAGAATTCGGTCACCCAACGAAGGCCATAGTTGAGCCAGGGCAAACAAGATTCGGGCACGCGCAGGTACCACCAATTCTGGACGGCGGTTCTCGCACCCGCGGAGAATCTCTTCGGCAAGCCATTGCGGATTGATCGCGCGCGTGCGCGCGCCACCGCCCGGACGCCGTGCCCGAACGGGGATTCCTCCTGAACTGGCCAATGGATAGAGACGACTTTCCTTTCGCGTCACGGGGCCGGGACAAACCAGCAGCACGTGAAGCCCCTTCGGGCCCAACTCCAAACGCAGCTGCTGCGAGAAGGCCGCAACCGCAAACTTCGTGACCGGATAGGCACCCAACCAACGCGACGCCGTCTTCGCCGCCAGCGAACCAATGTTGACCAAGTGACCGCGCCGGGCAAGCAGATGAGGCAGCGCGGCTCGGGTACAACGAACCGTGGCCAGAAAGTTCAATTCGAGGAGATCGCAAAACTGCTCCGGCGTGGTATCCGCGATGTTGCCACGATCGGTTCGGCCGGCCCCGTTGACCAACACGTCGAGTTGGCCAAATCGTTCGTTCACGGCTTCAAACAGACGATCGACGTCTTTCTGTCGAGTGATATTGGCACACACGCCGAGCACATCGTTGCTGCCACCCAGTTCGTCGGTCGCCTGGCGAACGACATTGGGTTCGAGGCCGACGATGGCCACTTTGGCCCCGGCTTGGGCTGCCGCTTCGGCAATCATCCGCCCCAGCCCGCTCGAACCGCCGGTGACCAACACCACTTTGTCTCTGAAGTAGCTCATAATGATAGGTTACCACGCCGCCCGAGGGTTAGCCAGGAAATATAGGGTGGACTGCGCTCACCGGCATCAATGGATATTAGGTGGTTTCTGGTGGGCAGTGCCCACCCTACGACTTGAGTGCCGATAGCAATTCACCAACGTACTGGTCGATCTCGGCGAGCACCCTCTCACGCGGTTGCCGGGCCGCCTCGGCCACGCGGCGGACAATGGCCGAGCCGACGATCAGCCCGTCGGCCACGGGGGCAAG
>JAFGIR010000124.1 GCA_016929515.1 Pirellulales bacterium
AAAACCGCCCTACTTGAAATGGGAGGCGAACGGCGGGCCGGCCGAGTGGCCGGATTGGGTGGCCGAGGGCAGCCCCGTGCCCGACACGGGCCGAAGCACCTTTACCACCTGGCACCATTACACCAAGGACTCCCCGCTCTTGGAGTCGGGCTTGCTCGGGCCGGTGACGCTCGAGACGTCGAAGATTGTGCCAGTGAATTAGATTGGGTAAGCCACGGACGCGCTGACGATCGGGTTGAGTGTCCGATCGCGTGTCACGAGTGGGCCGAGGAATTGAGTGCATGGTCGTGACGAGCGTGGCCATGGCCCCCGGCGTTTGCCTCGAACAATCGCTACGCTGCATTCGCAGATGCACGGACCCGCATGCCTGAACGCTTGCGTTTCAGGATTGTGTGTGGCTGCGCGAAGGGCCGAATTCCGGCTTCCCCGTCTTGACAACGGCCGGTGGACCCGTTTTACTTATTCCCAAACCCCCACTTTGTCGAAAGTCGCACCCGCCGATATTCGCGGCGGCTGCAGGCGCTTTTGGAGTGTGAGGTTGCGGATTTGGCAGCAGGAGCGACTCTCGTGGCGGACGGAGATCAGCAATGATCGGCGGCTGCCTCGTCCGCTCACTTCTCTCTATTCGAAACCACAATGATCCTAGTCAACCGTCGTATGAAAATGGGAGGACCTCGAAAATGCGTTTATCGTCTAAAGTGGCTATCGTCGGGCTGGTGTTTCTTCTTGGGGTCTTTTGCGCGTCCGCTCTGATGGCAGAAGTCAAGATAGAACGCGTGAAGTACGGCGGATGGACGAACTGCATTCGCATGTCCAACGGAACGGTCGAGTTGATCGCCACGACCGACGTCGGGCCGCGGGTCATCCGCTACGGCTTCATCGGCAAGGACAATGAGTTCTACGAAGACCCGACCCAGATGGGCAAGACCAACTCCGACGAGTGGTTGGCCTTTGGTGGTCATCGTCTGTGGCTGGCGCCCGAGGCCAAGCCCCGGTCGTATCATCCGGACAGCAAACCGGTGAAAGCCTATCAGAAGGGCGAGGCCGTGCAGTTGATCCAGCCGATCGAATCGGACAACGGCATGGTCAAGGAGATGCTCATCACGCTGGCCCCGACCGGCTCGCACGTGCAAATCGACCACAAGCTCACGAACCGCAACTTGTGGCACGTCGACGTGGCCCCATGGACCCTGACCGTGATGGCGCCGGGCGGCAAGGCCATCTTCCCGCAGGAACCCTATTCGCCGCATCCCGACATCCCCGACTACGAAGGTCAGGTGATCGACAAGAAGTTCTACCTGCCCCAGCGAGTCTTGGTCCTCTGGTCCTACACCAACATGGCCGACCCTCGTTGGACGTTTTTGCGCAAATACCTCGTGCTCCAGCAGGACCCGAAGGCAACCAATCCTCAGAAGATCGGCCTGAGCAATCGGCAGGGCTGGGGCGCCTATCTCAACAACGGTCATCTCTACGTGAAAAAGAACTTGTACCAGGAGGGAGCCACGTATCCGGACCATGGCTGCACGTTTGAAACGTTTACGAATGCGTCCATGCTCGAATTGGAAGGGCTCGGCCCGATGGCCAAGTTGGCGCCCAACGGCGGCTCGGTCGATTATCGGGAGGATTGGTACCTGTTCGACGGCGTCAAGGCCGACAGCACCGACGCGAGCATCGACGCGACCGTCCTGCCGAAGGTCAAATCGGTGATGAAATAATGCGTTTTTGAACGTTGTCCTCAACCCCTATCGAGTTCATATCCATGGAAAAGCAACCCGTAGTCCCCAAGGGCATCCTTCTGCCGTTCGCTTTGCTGTGTACGTTGTTCTTTGCCTGGGCGGTGCCGAACAACCTGACCGACACCATGCTGGCGACGTTCAAAAGGATCATGAGCCTTTCGGATTCGAAGACCGCTTGGATCCAGATTGCCTGCTATTTCTGTGGCTACGGGTGCTTTGCCTTGCCCGGGGCGTTGTTCATCAAGAGGTTCACCTACAAGTCGGGCGTGTTGCTTGGGCTGGGGCTCTATGCCGGAGGGGCCATTCTGATCTATCCCGTCGGGTTGGCGGCCGGAATCAGCCTGGACTTGTGTTACATGCTCTACCTGGTGTGCCTGGTCATCCTCTTCGCCGGGCTCTCGGTGTTGGAAACCTCCACGAATTCCTACGTCTGTGCGATCGGGTCCGAACACACGGCCACGCAACGGCTTAACTTTGCCCAGTCGTTTAACCCGTTCGGCGCCATCACGGGCGTGGTCGTCAGCACGATCTTCGTTTTGTCTCAACTGAACACGAAGACGGCCGAGGACCGGGCCCTGCTCGCCCCCGAAGAACTGACCAAGATTCAGACGGGAGAAATCAACGCGGTCACCGCGGCCTACTTGGTCATGGGCCTGTTGATGGTCTGCTTGTTCCTGGCGATCTTCTTCACGAAGATGCCCAAGCTCAAGGAAGACGACAAGAGTCTCGACCTGATCGGCACGTTCGGCCGGCTGTTCCGGAACGTGAACTACATCTCGGGTGTCGCGGCCCAGTTCTGCTACGTCGGGGCCCAAATCGCCGTCTGGTCCTACATCATCCAATATACGATGGCACAGCTCGACTTCGATGCCGTCGTGAAGAGCCTGGGACCCGACGCCACGAAGGCGCAGATCATTGGCGCCTTGCGCAACGTCGAACCTTGCGCCGCCACCTTCTACAATGTCTGTGAATGGCTCCGGCTCGACTTCGTGTTGCCCAAGACGGCCGAGCACGCGGGCGGTACCTACTACATCATGTCGCTCGTACTGTTCGCCGCGGCTCGATTCGCCTGCACCGGGTTGATGAATTTCTTCAAGCCGCGCAACCTGCTGGCGGCATTGTCCGTGCTCGCCTTTGTCTGTTGCATGATCACCATCTACAACGTTGAGCTCTTCGGCGGCATCCTCGGCAAGAATGCAAGCTTCATCGGCGTGTACGCACTGATGATCATCTCGGCGTGCATGTCGCTCATGTTCCCGACCATCTACGGGTTGGGAATTGCCGGACTGAAGGACGACACCAAGATCGGCGGCTCGGGCATGGTCATGGCCATCGCCGGCGCGGCCGTCTTGACGCAGATTCAAGGCATGCTCTCGGACTGGTTGGGAGGAGACATCAAAATGGCCTACTGGGTGCCGGCCATCGCTTTCGTGTTGATCGCCATCTACGGCTTGGTTATCTGCCGCATATACGAGAAGACCCACGACGTCGACATGGGATAAGCCCGTGCTCGCGCGGACAAGAGCCAATGGGCGAGCCCCTCGGATGAAACGTTTGGAGAACCGACCATGCCGATGGCCGTGACGACGACCTTCACCATCGAAGGATATCGAATCAAGCAATACAAAGGGGTTGCCCGCGGCATCATCGTCCGCGCGCCGACCATTGCCCAAGGCATCGTCGGGGGGCTGAAGAACATCATTGGAGGTCGGATCGGCGCGTATACGGAGATGTGTGAGCAAGCGCGGCAGCAGGCCTACGACTTGCTCATTCAGCACGCGCGCGAAATGGGGGCCAATGCCGTTGTCGGCCTGCGTTACGACGCCTCGGAGGTGGTCAGCAAGGGGTCCGCCACCGAGGTCCTGTGCTACGGCACGGCCGTGGTCATCGAGCCCGAGCAACCGGCCCCGTCCAAACCGGTGGAAGCAACGGTCGTTCCCAACGGCGGATGACGCTTGCTAGCGGTGCCGCCGTCGCGAATGCTTGGGCATCTTGTCCATCGCACGGACAATCAGATCGGGGCAGTCTGTCGTGATGCTGTCCACGCCCCAACGCATCAACGCGTCGATGACGACCGGGTCGTCGACCGTCCATGCCCAGACGACGAGACCTCGCTGGTGCAACTCGGCAATCACGTCGCGCGAGAGCATGCTGTAGCCCAGATCGACCATGTTCGTCTTGTACTCTTTGGCCTGCTTCGCGATCCAGTCGGCCCGCTCGGCCGGCGTTCCCTTCAACGACTTGCCGCACAACCACGCGCAGGGCAATCGCGGTTCCCGGGTTCGCATCTCGCGGACCACGTCGCCGTCGAACGCGATGACGGCCGTCTGATTCATCATGCCCGCGCGGCGAATGGCGTCGATGACCTGGTCCTCGATGTCCTTGACCTTGATTTCGACGACGGCCGTGCAGCCGGTGTCCTTATGGGCGGCCAGGATTTCATCGAGCGTCGGGATTCGCTCGCCGGCGAACTTCTTGTGCTTCCACGAGCCCGCGTCGAGTTTTCGCAATTGAGCGAACGTCAAATCCTCGACTTTGCCCTTTCCGTTGGTCGTTCGGTTGACCGTCTCGTCGTGCATCGCGATGATGCGTCCGTCCTTCGACCGGCGGACGTCGCATTCGCTGCCGGTGGCGCCGGCGCGGATCGCCTGGGCAATCGCCGAGAGCGTGTTTTCGGGCGCGACGGCCGAGAAACCGCGATGGGCGACGACCTCGCACCGTTTCAATCGCATCTTGCTCAGCGGCGTCGTGGGCGGAAGCCGACGGACGCGGAAATCGTCGAATCGGGCAATACAGCCGTTGGCCGCCAGCCCGACGCAACCCGTCTCGCGGTCCAGGCAGAACGGACTCTCGATCACGCGTTGTCCGTCGATGAAAGCCTCGACGTCGGACCCGCGAACCACGACTCGCAACTGTTGCGGCTGGTCGATTTGCCATTTTCGTGCCACCTTGGCGCTCCCGCGGATTCGCCAGCTCTTTGGGCTTACCCTCACGGCGAATTCCGCGCCATTGCGCTGGTCGCCGTTGAAGCGGACGCAGAACTGCGACCAGGGCAGGGTACCGGATTTTCCCGAGCGGAAAACAACGGACAACCATCGGGCGTCGTCGGCGACCTTTTCGAAAGTGGCCGTGGTCGTGATTTCGTAGTTTTGCCAATCGGGCTTGCCGACGAGGATTCGCGCCTCGCCCCGCATAGCGTCGACTCGCAACTGGCCGTCGGTCACCCGCCACGCGTTTCCGTCGGCAAGCCATCCGGCCGGCAGGGTTCCCTTGGTGTGGTTGAACGTTTCATTCACCAGAACCCCGGTTGGGCTAGCCATGTTCATGGTGGTACTCGTCACGAAAATGAGGATCGCGATGGAAAGTCGTCTTACAGTGATCATGGGGGGTGATTCTCGCTTTCTCCGGCTTGGGTTCTCGTTGGAAGTCCCGTTCCGAGCGGCCGGACACGGTGTGTCGTTTCGGGGAGGTGTCTAGGTATCACATTGTATGCGAGCGGACTCACGTTTTCAAAGGAAAAGCAATGTCAGGCTCTCGGTCGAATGTGCCATGTGAAGGCCAGCAGCACAATGGCAATGAACGTGCTTACGATGACCGAACCGATGGCAATATTCCAAGCCGTTGCGAGGCCGTATAGGTCTTTATAGTAATCGACGATCCAACCGATTCCCTGGCTGAGCGTTGTCCGGCCGAGGTAGCCGAACATGCCGATGAAACCGGCGGCCGTGCCGACGGCCTTCTTCGAGGTGAGGTCGAGTGCGGCCAGTGCAAGGAGCATCACTGGCGGATAAATGAAGAACCCGATCGTGGCGAGCATACAGAAATCGAGCCAGAGATAACCGGCCGGCGTGAACAGCATGACCGTCATGGCCACCAGGATCGGCAACAAACAAAGGAGACTCACCATGCCTCGGCGTCCGCCGACCTTGTCGGACCACCAACCCATCAGAAGCGTCGAGGGAATGCCACCCCATTCGAGCACGAGGATGGCGAATCCGCCCGATTCGAGGTTAGCCCCCTTCATCTCGCGCAAATAGGTAGGGCCCCAGTCGAGCATGCTGTAGCGGACGATGTAAACGAAGAAATTGGCCGCGGCAAAAAGCCAGATGTATTTGTTCTTGAGGATGTTGTCGACGAAGAGTTCCCTGGTCGACAATTCTGTTTCTCGGGTACCGTGGACCTTCTCCAATTCGGTGTAGTCGTTTTTGTACTCCTCGATCGACGGCAATCCGACCGACTGGGGTGTGTCGCGGAGCCGCCAGAAGAGATACGCCGCGCCGACCAAGGCGATGGCGGCGGGAAAGTAAAAGGCGCATTGCCAATCGCAGTACTTGGTTGCTTGGGTCGCAATCACCCCGGCGAGTCCTCCGCCGACGTTCGTTGCCGTGTTCCAAATCGAAAAGACGGTTCCCCGCTCGCGAACGCAGAACCAATGACCGATGCATCGACCGCACGGAGGCCAGCCCATCCCTTGGATCGCCCCGTTCAGAGCCCAAAGCAACAGATGGACCGGATAGCTGGCCACCGAGCCGAAAGCGAAGTTGCACAGCGCGGTCAACAGAAGTCCACACGCCATGAATTTCCGCGGATCGCTCCGGTCGGAAAGCGATCCCATCAGGAACTTGCCGACCCCGTAGGACAGGGCGCTGATTGCCAGGATGCTACCGACCATCGAGTGGTCGTAGTGCAGTGCCCCCTCGACGTCCGGGGCAATCGCCGACAAGTTGTTTCGAACAATGTAGAACGTCGCGTAGCCGAGATACGTCGCCGTCAGTACGTTGAGGCGATGCAGCGGATAGAGCCGCCGGACCTGCTCCTCGGGCAGCCGTTCGACAAAGGGAGCGGGAGCGAAGAATCGTCGTATCGGGCCAAACATGGTCGTCGAATCCCTTTCGTCGGATAGCTATTCATGTTTGCATGGTTAATGATCCTCGGAGCATGGCGCAAATGCCGCGAAAACCGGCCTCCCGTTGGTCGGCCTGGGGTCATTGGCCACGCAGAGGTCAATAGAAACCGGCTTTTTCCGTTAACCGACGATAAGACTCCAGTTCCGCGCAAAGCTTTTCGTCATCCCAGCCGAGTGCCTCGGCCATCCAGGGCGCCACCTGTTCGGCGATCTCGGAGTGGTTTTGGTGATAGTATCGCCAGCTCGTGCGGCGGACCATCACGTCGTCCAGGTGCACGGCCCATTCCGCCGCGCAATAGTGCCGAACGGCCTCTTGGCTGACCGGCGGGGGAACAATCGTGCTGAGGCCCTCGGTCTCGCTAGGTTCGAGCAGCGGCTCGGCGGCCGTGCGGCAGCGCCGCGCGGCGCAGGCCAGATAGCGGACGGCCCGGTCGACCGCCTGCTCGGCCATCAGGCGATACGTGGTCAGCTTGCCGCCGGTGATATCCCACCAGCCGGGCTCGCCCATCTTGATCTCATGGCGCCGCGAGATGTCCGACGGATTGCCATGACGGTCGGCGACCAGCGGCCGGAGCCCCGACCACGTGCTGATCACGTTCGAGGCGGAAATATTGGCCTCGGGAAACAACGTCGAGACCACGTCCAGAATGTAGCTGACGTCTTCTTGGTCGCAGGTCGGCGATTCGATCGGCCCGTCGTAGTCCGTATCGGTCGTGCCGAGAATGACCCGCTCGCCCCAGGGAATCGCAAAGAGAATCCGGCTTCCCTGCGTCAGGACCACGGCACTGGGGATCGGCAGCCGATCGCGTTCGATGATCAAATGCACGCCCTTGGTCAGCCGCAACGTCGTGTGGCTGTGCGGCAATCGGTCGGACCAGGGCCCCGTCGCGTTGATGATCGAGCGGGCTCGCAACGTAACCGGCGCGTCGGCAATGGTGTCGTGTGCCTGGCAAACCCAGGTGTTGTTTTCTCGGGCAGCCTCCTCGAATCGGACAAAGTTCAGCAGCGTGGCACCCTGCTTGGCGGCGGACCGAAGCGTATCGAGCACAAGACGCGCGTCGTTGGTGAGCCCGTCGAAATAACGTACGGCTCCGGTGATACCCTGGGATGTCATCCCTGGCAGAAGATCAAGCACGGCCTGGCGGCCGAGGGTTTCCGATTTGCCCAGGTTGCGGCGCCCGCACAAGAGATCGTAGAGCTTCACGCCGATGCTGAGCTTCCACCGGGCCCACTGGAGGCCGCGCCGGGTCGGAAAGAGGAAGGGCAGCGGTTCGGCCAGATGCGGAGCGATGCGGTGCAGGACGCACTTCTCTTTGCTGGCTTCGTGGACCAGGCGAAGATACCCCTGCGCCAGATAACGGAGACCGCCGTGCAGCAGACGGCTGCTTCGACTGCTGGTGCCGAAAGCGAAGTCGTATTGCTCGATCAGGCCGACCTTCAACCCACGCATTGCCGCGTCACGAGCCACTCCCGCGCCGACGATTCCACCGCCAAGAACCAGCAGGTCAACGTCGGTTTCGGTTAACCGGCATATGCGCTGCAGGCGGTCGGCACGGGGGTCGGGCAGGTCTTCCATCGTTGTTTCTCCAACTCGCTATGAACAATCGCCTGAGCTCGTCCAAATCGCGGACGATCAAGTCGGGACGTGTTGTGCTTTGGGCGGCTTGTTCCGCTGTCGTCTCGCCACTGAGCACCAAGACTCCCAGGGCACCGGTTTCTTTCGCCATGAGCATGTCGGTATAGAGCCGGTCGCCCACCATGGCCAGTTGGGCCGGCTCCAGATTTTCCCGGCGCAGGATGCCGCGGAGCATACGCCGGCTCGGTTTGCCCGCGATTGCAATCGGTTTGCATCCCGTCGCTTGTTCGAGCGAGGCACAAATCGCGCCGCAATCGACCAATACGGTTTGCTCCTTCGTCGGACACACGCGGTCGAGATGGGTTGCCACGTAGGGCAAACCTTGCGTAATCCAGAAAGCAGCGCGGCATAGACGCGAGTAGGTCAATCCCTTGTCGAAACCGACGACGACCATGTCGGGCACGTCCTCGGCCGTGTCGTC
>JAFGIR010000018.1 GCA_016929515.1 Pirellulales bacterium
AGGTTCCTCAAGGTCATCTAATGCCTCTTGCCGCTGGCGCGGCACCGACGATTCCGCGACGCCCGTTTGTCCAAGTGGGACGCTTTGTGCCGCGGAATCATCGGTGTCACCCGCTGCAGGGCAAGGTCCCAATTGCCGGACGGCCTCAGGGCGAGTGTGGACATGGCACCCACCGGCAAAGACTTCGTCGACGAGGTACTAGCGGCATAGCACAGCCCGAGGTTGTAGGATGCATGCAGAGTGCGCATCACCGGCGGCCATTTCGCCCCAGCAGCATCGCGGCGCCAAGCCCTAGCAGAAGGACAATCACGCCCGGCTCGGGCACGCTGCCCGACGAGTTGCCCGATTCGGTTGGCGCAACATAGCCCCAGTTGGCCGCAAGAATGGCCGCATCGCGCGGGCCAACGATGCCGTCGTCGTCGAAATCGCCGTTGGCCCACTCGCCGGGCTGGCCCCAATGGGCGGCCAGCGTCTGCGCGTCGTCCGCGTCGACACGGTTGTCGCCGTCGCAGTCGCCGGGTATCCAGACGTTTTTGACCGGCGTCACGGCGTAGCCGCTGAAATCGGTGACCGTGAAGCTCGCGTAGGTCCCGTCGTAGGTGAGATCCCACGCGTCGAATTGCGTCCAGTCTGCTCCGTCGTAATGCCAGATTTCGAGATCGTCCCACGACTGCCCGGGACCGACGTCGAACGAAAGATAGGCCGGGTCGCCTGGCGTGTAACCGCCCGTGGCCGCGAATTCCCAGGCGCCGAGAACGGTCTCGCCGGGGTCCATACGATCCTGCAAGTCGGCCAGGACCTCGCCGCCGGCAGCCGTGGCGGTGAAATTGAGCATCGCGGAGCCCTCGGGCGTGAGAAAACTGACACCGACCGTCCAGCCGGTCGCGGTATCGGCGCCCCGAACCCGTTGAATGGTCGCCAGATCGAACCCAAGCGGTATGCCGGAGGCGGTCTGTATGACCGGCGAGGTAGTGAACTCGTGACTCACCGCGTTCCACGTGCCGCCGAGGGCATGGTAGGTGCCAGCTCCGCCGCACGTGCCAGCGAGGATAGGCGTACAGACGGCACCTGGGGCCGGAACGGCCCCCGCGATGATGCGAACCGTCCCGTCGTTGGCGATCGTGCCGCTGCCGCCGGCGATGTTGAGCAGGCTCCCATCGTTGACTTCGATCGCCAGGAGGGACTGGCTATTGATCGACACACTCGGTGCCGACACACTTCCGCCGTCGGC
Organism: Pirellulales bacterium; assembly: GCA_016929515.1. Classification (GTDB taxonomy): domain Bacteria; phylum Planctomycetota; class Planctomycetia; order Pirellulales; family Thermoguttaceae; genus UBA11386. The sequence goes on from JAFGIR010000018.1 coordinate 1,232, forward strand.
AATGCCAAGCTTCCCATTGCCCTTGTCACCGACCAGCAGACTGGTGCTGTTCGTCCACGTCGAACCGCTGCCGGCAACCGTGGCGGTGCCCGTCGCCGTGGCGTAGTAGCCGATACGGCCCGCCGTATCACTAATGGCGCCGCCCTCGCGGACGGTGAGCGTGCCGTTGCCACTGCTGCCGATGTCGAAGTAGCTGCTGTGGATCCACGACGAGCTGGCGCCGCTGACGATCGCTTCGCCCGTCGAGTAGCGCCCTTTGCCGATCCAACTGTAGCTGTTGCTGATACTGCCGCCACCGATAATCGCCAGTGTTCCAGTGCCGTAGCCTCCCACGGACAGGCCGAATTCGAGGTTCCACGTCGAGTCGGCCCCGGTGACCGTCGCGGTGCCCACCGAACCGGTCTGGTAAGCGAGACAGCCGGTCCTCGACCGCACCGTCGTTCCATCTCGAATCGTGATCGAACCGCTCCCGTAATAGCCCGCGCCGAGCACGCCGACGTCGCCCGGATCACTCATGTCGAGGTTTACGGTAACGTCCTGCCCCGGTTCTGTGTTGAAGTGAAACGTCTGAGTCGAGCTCGCGGCCGTATCGAAGACGAAGTCAAGGTCGGTCAGCAACCCGTGGGCATTGACCGTGCCCGTGCCCGTCAGTTGTGTCGGCGCGGCGTACAGTGATTGTGTTGCCAACGTTCCGCCACCGGGGCCGAAGACAATCGCGCTGGTCGACGGCATACCAAATCCTGTGTCGCCGGATCCAACATACGTGATATCGTTCACCGCAACAGACGCGCCGTCGCTGATCGCGAGCGTTCCACTGCCGTACTTACCGACGGTGAGCCATCGGGTCGTGGTCCACGACGAGCCGGTGCCGGTGACGGTGACTAAGCCGGTTGAGTCCGCCCAACTGCCGATGGTGCACGTATCACTGCTGACGGCGCCGCCGTCACTGACCGTGAGTGCCCCGTAGCCGTAGAGGCCGACCTTGATGCTGGCGCTGTTGGTCCACGTCGAGCCGGGACCGCTAACCGTCATTTGGCTCGTCGAGGTTGCAAACCAGGCGATGCAACAATCGGAACTGGCCAGCGCGGCGCCGAGGATGTCGAGCGTTCCATTGCCGTTGTAGCCAACGTGGAGGTCGTCGCCGTTGGTCCAGCTCGAGCCGCCGTCGCTGATGGTCACGTAACCATTGGTCGCCGAGTTGTAACCGACGTAAGCGTCGTCCGAAAAAAGATCGCTCCCGCCGTCGACCCAGAGGCTTCCGTCAGCTGAGTAGCCGACGTAACCAGTCGTCGAACTGTTCCAAGTCATCGGGTCCGAGGGCGCGACGCTGCCGGTTGAGGTCATCGCCGCGTGGGCCAGTTCGAGTTGGTTGAAGAGACAGAGTGCCGCGAAGAGCACCAGCGGAAGCAGCCGTGGGCGTGCCATGTTTTCTCCCCTTTTTCTTGCGAGTGCAAACCGACGTTGCCCGGGCCGTGGGCCGGTCGGATTTTGATTGGCATTCTGATTGGCCACAAAAAGCACGAAAAGACACGAAAAGGTTTGTCGAGAGCGCTGTCTTTTCGTGGTTCTTTGTGTTTTTCGTGGCCCGCGTTCGATAGAACGCCCGAGCGTCTTGCGAAGCCCATTGTACGCCGAAAATGGGCGAAATGTAAAGCTCTTGGCGCGGGTTTCTCGGCAGCCGGATTCGCTGAAGAGGGGGGCAGATGTGGTGAATCTCGCGCTACCGACCCAACTCGCGCCGTTTGGCGTCGATCACGGCGGCGATTGTCTCGTCGAGCGTGAAGCGTGGGCGGTGTTTGACCGTGGCCTGAAGTCGGTCGAGCCGGGGCACGCGGTGGCGGCAGTCCTCGAAATCGTCCGAATAGGCCTCGGCATAGCGGATGAACTCGATCGGCGAGCGGGAATCGGTCTGGCCGACGACCTTTTTGGCCAGATCGAGGATGCTGATCGGCTGGTCGCTCCCCACGTTGAACACCCGGCCCGCCGCGCCGGGCGTGGCCATCAGTTCCACTGCCGTGTCGACGACGTCGGCCACGTGGGCAAAGCAGCGGACCTGTTGCCCGTCGTCGTGGACCAGCAGCTTTTCGCCGGTAAGCGCGGCCTCGACAAACCGGGGCAGCACCATTCCGTAGGCGCCGCTCTGGCGCGGGCCGACGACGTTGAAGAACCGGGCAACGACGACCGGCAGACGTTTCTGACGCCAGTAGGCCAGGGCGAGGAACTCGTCGATGGCCTTCGACGCGCCGTAGGACCAGCGGGCACGCGCCGTCGAACCGAGGACCAGATCATCCTCTTCGTCCCAACACGATTTGGGGTTTTTGCCGTAGACCTCGCTGGAACTGGCCAGAAACAGCTTCACCCGGTCGCCCGCCTCGTGCCGCCGGCTGAGTTCGGCGAGGATCAACTCGGTCGGATAGATGTTGGTTTCGATAGTCCGAATGGGGCATCGGGCAATCAGCTCGACGCCCACCGCCGCCGCCAGATGATAGACCTCGTCGGCGTCGGCCAACGCCTGGCGGACCAGATCGCCGTCGGCGACCGAGCCCTTGGTGTAATGAAACCGGGGGCATTTCAGGGCTTCGGCAAGATTGTCGATCGAGCCGGTCGACTCGTCGTCGATCGCCGAGACCCGGTTTCCTTGGCCGAGGAGCTTCTCGACCAGATGGCTGCCGATGAAGCCCGCGCCGCCGGTGACGAGACAATGTTTCATGAAAACGTCGAGGTTTTGGGTACTGAAGGGGGAAGTGCGAACGGACGAGCTGCTCGATCGGGATGGTTGGGGCCTCGAAATTCAGAATACTTGGCCTGACGAAGGTCCGCAAGGCCGAGACCGTACCCCAGAGGGGAATCGGCAATAAGTCGCCAGACATCTTGCATGAGAATGACTCGAACGACATACTTCAAGGTTTGGTGTTTCTCGGTCGAGGAATAAGAGCAAGGCCTTGTTGGTGTTTGCCTTGTTGGCCAATGGTCGGTCGTGGCCGAACCCGTTTGAAGTCGGGGTCCCGTGCGGTGCTTTGTGAGGATTGACAATAGAAACGTCAGCGGACCAGACAGAATGGAGAGTTTCGATGATGTATAGGGAGTTTCAGCAGGCGGCCCAGGCGATCTTCGACGCGGCGAAGCAAGAGGGTCGGTTGATCTACAACCCAAACAACGATGAGCTACGCGCGTTGACCCTCGAGCAACCCGACATCGTGGTCACCAAATACGGAAGCCTCGTGGCCGAGTCGGAGCCAATGTCGCGCGCGGCCATGTTTACCCAAAACAACATCGACACCGAATTCGGCAAGGAAGAGGAGAAGTTGCTTGCATTGGCGATCGAGTGCTCGGCGAAGGAAACGCTCATCGCGGTCGACGTTATTGTCGCCGATGGGAGCGAAGGCATTACGGCCCGGCTGATCTTGCCGAAGCGTTTTGCCCACGTGGCCTACTCGGGTTGCAAGCTGTTCAAGCCGACCCAGACCGACGATCCCACGCATCAGGTCATCATGTTCTTCGACGAAGAGTTCGAAAAGAACAAGCAGAAGGTGTTGCCCGAAAAGAGCATCGCGATCCGCAACGCGCACTCCGACGACGGCCGGTTGATCAAATTCGCGTTGAACACCAATTACTTCGGCGAGTGGAAAAAAGGTGTGTTCACGGCCGAGGATTACCGCGCGAAACTCGGCGGCGACGCGTTGTTTCTCCACGCGGGCTGCCGCAAAGACACGCTCGAAGACCCCGCCGGGCGCTATCGGACGACCGCCTCGCTGTTTGTCGCGCTGAGCGCCAACGGCAAAACAAGCACCTCGTGCAAAGTCCTGGCTCGCAAAGGACGAGAACGTTCCTGGCTCATCCAGGATGACGGCGGCATCCTTCGCCGCGACGGCTCCTTCCGCGGTTTCGAGGCCGGAGGATTGTTCGTCAAGACCGATGGACTCAGTTCGAGCGACCAGATCGAAGCCTATTACGGCGCGCTGAAGCCCGAGACCTTTCTCGAAAACGTATTCGTGATGGAAGACGGCACGATCGATTTCTTCAACGTCCAACGAACCAGCAACGGCCGGGCGGTGATCGAACGGCGCGACTTCATGCACGCGGGCGGCGAAATCAATGCCGAGCGAATCGACAATATTTTCATTATTTCCCGCGGAAAGACGATTCCCGCCGTGGCCAAACTGACCCACGACCAAGCGACCGCCTTCATGGTGCTCGGCCAATCGATGGAATCCTCGGCCGGCGATCCAACCCAAGCCGGCAAGATCAAAAACGTCTTCTTCTACGATCCATTCGTGGCCGGCGATCGGGCCGCGCACGCCAACTTGTTCCATGACATCCTCAAGGAGAACGAGCAGATCAACTGCTATCTGTTGAACACCGGATGGATTGGCGAGGGAGATCAAATGCGAGACATCCGCTTGCGCGACACGATGGGGATTCTCGACGCCGTTCTGCGCGGCGAGTTGAAGGACTGGAAGCGGTCGGAGAAGACGGGGCTCATGGTGCCCGAAGAGATTCCTTCGATCGACCCGGTTCTGTTGCACCCGGATCGAGTCTTCGCCGAGGACGTTTTCCGACGCGAACAGGAGGCACTCGATCGCCAGCGGGCGGAGTTCATTGCCAAGTATCCGGGTCTTCATCCCGAAGTCATGGCCGTTTTTCAGCATTAATCGCGATTTTCGAAGCAGTCGCGAGCGTTACGTGAAGGCAAGTCGCCGCACCCCCCTCCGAGGGTGGTTTTTCCTTGCTTCTCGTCGGTCTTCCAATCATAATGCAAATCTGACACGAACCCCTGTTTCGTGCCCGCCTCGTTGTGTCCTCATGGGAATGCGGAGTCGGCCGGGGATCGCCGGAACCTCCCGGTTTCCTGTCCCCGGGCAAGTCGCGACGCATTCGCGCTGGCCGTCAAGTGCAAAGAACAGAGTCTTCGGAGGGTCGCTCTCGTGATTCCATCTCATCGCTTCCGCGTGGTAGTCTTTTGCCGTTGGGCGCTCGTCGCCTTCGTGCTTTTCGGCGCGTTCGGCTCGCCGGCGTTCTCGTGGGCCGATTCCGATCCGCCGGCGGTCGAGGCCGACAAGAGCGATAGCGTCCCCAAGGACCTCCAAGCGCTCCGGGCGATCGAAACGAAATTCAAAAAAGTAGCGGCCGAGTCGATCAAGTCCGTGGTGGGCATCGAAATCCGGGACACCCGAGGCCGTTCCTCGCGCGGCAGTGGCGTGATCGTCTCGCGCGACGGCTTGATTCTGACCGCCGGCCACGTCGCCAAGCGGCCGGGCACGAAGGCCACGTTCACCATGCCCGACGGCAAGACGTACAAGGGAGTCAGCCTCGGCATTCACTCCAGCGCGGACGCCGGCATGATGAAGATTACCGACAAGGGAAAATGGCCGTGCGTCAAGCTCGCGCCCAAGGACGAAACCCGCGTCGGCGATTGGTGTGTCGCGATCGGCCACCCGTTGGGCTACAAAGCGGGACGCCCGCCCGTGGTGAGAATGGGCCGGGTACTCCGCGTCGAGGCGCGCGCCGTCCAGACCGATTGCCCGTTGATCGTCGGCGATTCCGGCGGGCCGTTGTTCAATCTCGACGGCAAGGTGATTGGAATCAACAGCCGGATCGGCAGCCCGATGAGCATGAACTATCATGTGCCGATCGATATTTTCCACGACCACTGGGATCGTCTGAAAAAAGGGGAGGTCTGGGTCGACGCGACGGCGCGCGACGCCCGACCCGTCAAGGCCGTGTTTCGCGAGGTCGTCGCCGACGCGTCGAAGTGCGTTGTGCAAATCCGGTGTCACAAGAAGAACGTCGTGTTGGGCACAATCGTCGGTCCCGATGGCTGGATCTTGACCAAAGCCAGCGAGTTGAAAAGTGGCGTCGTGGTGCGGCTGCCCGACGGACGCGATCTCGAAGCTCGCACCATCGGCGTCAACCCGCGGTTCGATCTGGCCATGCTCAAGGTGGACGCCATGGATCTGCCCAAGATCTCTTGGAGTCTGAAGGATCCGGAAGTCGGGCAATGGGTGGTTGCCGCGGGTATCGACAAGGATCCGCTGGCCATTGGCGTCATCAGTCTGCCACGTCGCCCCATTCCAGCGGCCCAGGGGTCGTTGGGGGTTACGATCGCCGAGACCGAGAAGGGGGTGACGATCATCCAGGTCTTGCCCAAGAGTCCCGCGGCGAAAGCCGGGCTGCAAAAGAATGATGTGATTACGCATTTGCAGGACAAACGTGTCAAGGATCAGAAAGCGTTGACGGCCGTAATTAAGAAACTCCAGGCAGGAATGGAGATCAAGCTTACCGTGAAACGCGGTGAAGAGACGCTTGAGAAAACGGCCACGTTGGGCAAATTAGTCACGCCGGCAACGCAAAAACGCGATTCGCTCAACGAGATGGGCGTGGGCGTGAGTCGCCGACATGACAACTTCCCGCTGGTGCTGCAGCACGACAGCGTGCTCCGCCCGGTCGATTGCGGCGGTCCACTGGTCACGCTCGACGGAAAAGCCGTGGGCGTGAACGTTGCCCGCGGGGGTCGGACCGAGACCTATTGTGTTCCATCCAACGCGTTGATCGTGTTGATGTACGATCTGATGTCCGGACGTCTGCGTCCTGAAACCGAGAAAGAACCAGGCGACGAAGACAAGGCCAAGGCCAAACCGGAGCCGGAGGCCGAGCCGAAACCAGAGGCCAAGCCTGCTCCGAAGGCCGAGCCGAAGCCGGAGGCCAAGCCGGCCCCGGAGGCCGAGCCGAAACCAGAGGCCAAGCCGGCCCCGGAGGCCGAGCCGAAGCCGGAAGCCAAGCCGGCCCCGGAGGCCAAACCGAAACCGGAAGCCAAGCCGGCCCCGGAGGCCAAACCGAAACCGGAGGCCGAGCCTGCTCCGAAGGCCGAGCCGAAACCGGAAGCCCAACCTGTTCCGAAGGCCGAGCCGAAACCGGAAGCCCAACCTGTTCCGAAGGCCGAGCCGAAACCGGAAGCCCAACCTGCTCCGAAGGCCGAGCCGAAGCCGGAAGCCGAACCTGCTAAGAAAGCGGCCGAGGCGAAGGAGCCGGAGAAGAAGGAATCCGAGAAGCAACCGGCGAAGGAAGAAGAACCCAAGATAAAAGCGGCCGAGGAGAAGAAACCAGCCGCGGAGGGCAAAGCCGATGACTCAAGTGAGGCTCCCGAGGCGGACAAGCCGGCCACGAACGAATCCCCTGGGCACGTCCTTCGCCCTACCCGGGTCGGTGAGCCCCATTCAATCTGACTCGGCACGAGGAGTCGCGGGTTTGCTACCGCGCCGCGTCTCGGGCATTCCCGAAGAGTGTTTTCTGAAGACCGCGGCTCAGTCGGGATCTGACCGAGCGTCCGCGATTTCGGGTCAAAAGGCCAAGCGTGCCGATGGCCAATAGGGCGAGTGTCGAGGGCTCGGGCGCGGCCGTCGCTTCGGTCGTTCCATAGCCCCAGTTGGCTGCCATGATTGCCGCATCCTTGGGGCCGACCAGCCGATCGCCGTCGAAATCGCCCATTGCCCAATCCGCGTCCGTCTCGCCCCAGTTCGTGGCCAGCGTGGCGGCGTCCGCGTCGTCGACCCGATTGTCGCCGTCGGTGTCGCCGGGGATCCACGTCAGGCGGGTTGCTTCGAGTGTCAGTGAACTAAGAATGGGGAAATGCGTTGGCGCGAGAGCCGTGCCCGGCTCGAAAAGAACCGTCAGGACGTTGTCTTCGGCCACGAACTCATGGGTGTAAACCAAGGCGACATAGTCGGCCGGCGCCGGATTGAATTCGTCGAGCACAAGCTGCCCTTCGATGCTGACGTCAAACGTGCGAGGGCCGGCCGCCTTCCAGAAGAGCAATTGCAGCTTGTAGGCCTGGCCCGACGTGACGGCCAGCTCGACTTCCGACTCGGAAGTCGTATCGTAGGTGACCGACTGGAGAACCGTCTCAAGATTATCGATGTCGGGGCCGCTTCCAAACTCGGGCTTGGCGCCCACATAGGGGCCGTCCAACATTGTGTTCGTGTAGCCCGTGATTCCCGACTGGTCCGCCAGGAATTCAAGCCCGGAAATCGTATAACCCACGGCGCCGCCCACGTTGACGGCATAGGCGAAGTTTCCGTCCAGATCAAGATCGTCGGGCGAGGTGAACTGGGTCAGCGTGCCCGACGGTTCGAACGTTTCGGGCAAGGGAATACCGGCGGCCGAGGGGCCCGCGAGCGATTGCATGGCCGCGTCGGTGTAGGCGAAATCCGACAGGGCGAAGCTCGCGACCGAGATATCCGACGTGTAGTTATTCGGCGGTGAATCGGTGGCGTTGTCGCCTTGGAAGATCAGATCCGTTCCCGCGTGGCCCGACGCCCACAACAGATGGCGGTCATCGGTTCCGGCCGGTCCTTCATAGACCTTGCCGCCGTCGACCCAATACGTGGCCCGATTGTTCGGCCGGTCGTAGACCAGCCCAAGGCGATGCCATTGGTCGTAGGTGATTGCTTGGTATGAAGTGTTGCCAAGTCCGGCGTATCCGAGAGTTCCCGACGGCCCAATGTACCAGTCGGCCGCGTCCGCCAGTGCCGCGTCGGAGTTGAACATCCCGTTGTAATACGTGCTCGGGTTGTCGGGTTCGGGCACATAGACGTCGAAAACCATGGTCCAGGCCTCCATGCGGCCGTCAGGTCGGCTGGTCGCGAAGCCCGAGTGGTCGATGGCGTATCCGCAGTGTCCATAATTGGGCAACGGACCGTGCTGAAGATAGTGGGCCGGCCCGTCGACCATATCCGGCGGTGCTCCACCGGCGCCGGTGATGCCAAACGTCGTCGCGTCGGCGATCCACTGCGGCGGGGACGGGTCGTAGTCGAAAAAAGACATCGACGCGGTTGCCGCTTCCATCCGGGCAGGAAGAAGGTCGGGCCGATCAAAGTCCCAAACGACCGTGGCTGCCAGGACGGCTTCAGAACAACAACACACCGCAGCCATGGCGACAACCGCCAGGGCCGTTCGGGAGAAAGAGAGATAAGTGAGGAACATGGGTACTACCGCAATTCGCAAAGGACGACGATTCGTCTGCCCAACCAGACTCGCGAGTCATCTCGCGCCGCCTCGGCCGGTTTTGCCCCCGTGGCAATGCAATCGACAATAATTCCTGATGTTTGAAACGCGCTCCGCGCGGCGACGACTCCTCGATTCATGTGTAGTTAGGGTAAGCACTCTACCCCTTTTGGCGTCCAGTATAGCGAGCCCAACGACTTCTGGCAGGGCCTCGGACGCTTTTTTTCGGTCGTTCGTGCCGCCGGAACGGTCTCGGAACACGGGGATCGCGAGAGAATCAGGCGTGGGAGTCGAGGTCCACATGGACGTCTAGAAAACCCCCCCATGTCCCCAGGTCTTCTTGCTTTATTTGTGTGTCTGAGTGAATTGGGAAGACGGCGCAAATGTGTGCCGCCGGAATGCCTTTGCCGAGTTTTTCGGATGGGTTCTCTCTACCGTCCTTGCCGATAGAAACGATAAGCGAGGTCTCATAACGGCTTCCGACGGAAAGGCTGCGTCAACCTATCATGCGTCGTGCTTGGGCTCTTTTTATCATGGCCTTCTTCGTTGCCGGCGGATGCACGTCGCCGGGCGAGTATGTCGCGAACCGGCTGAAGGTGGGTCCCGACTACTGTCCGCCCGACGCTCCCGTGGCGAAACAGTGGATCGACGACGGCGATGCCCGACTGAGCGACGCGCCGGCCGATCTGGGGCGATGGTGGTCGGTCTTTCGCGATCCGACGCTCGACGCGCTGATCCAGACGGCCATTCGCCAGAATCTCAGCCTGCGCGAGGCCGGCTTTCGCGTGCTTCAGGCTCGCGCCAACCGGGCCGTCGCCGCGGGAAATCTCTTTCCGCAGCAGCAAGACGCCGCCGGTGGCTTCGGGCGGAACGCTGCCAGCGTCGCGGCCGCCAACACCCAATTGCTGAACAACCGGTTCTACGATCAGTGGGACGCCGGATTCAATCTGGCCTGGGAACTCGATTTCTGGGGTCGCTTCCGCCGTGCCGTCGAGGCGGCCGACGCCTCGCTCGACGCCTCCGTGGCCGACTACGATCAGGTCATGGTTACGCTGCTTGCCGACATTGCGGGGACCTACGTCGAAATCCGCACGCTCCAGCGCCGAGCCGCTCTGGCCCGGGCGAACGTGAAACTCCAGCGCGAGACCTACACGATTGCCGACGCGCGTTTTCGCGGCGGCCAGGTGAGCGAACTGGACGTCGATCAGGCCACGAGCACGCTGGCCCAAACCGAGTCGCTGATTCCACAGTTCGAGCTGCAGATCCGCCAGGCGTCGAACCGGCTGTGTGTTTTGCTTGGCGTGCCGGCGACTGATTTGAGTGCCGTGCTCGGCACCGGACCCATTCCGGCCGCGCCCGCCGAACTGGTCGTTGGAATACCGGCCGATCTGCTGCGTCAACGTCCCGATGTGCGGCGCGCCGAGCGCGACGTGGCGGCCGAAAGCGCCAAGGTCGGCATCGCCACGGCCGAACTCTACCCACACATCGGCATTACCGGCACGCTCGGCTTCTCGGCCGAGTACTCGGCCGACCTGTTCGGGCCCCGGGCGCTGCAAAGCGGCATCGGACCGTCGTTCCAATGGAGCATTCTGAACTATGGGCGGTTGTTGAACGGCATTCGGTTGCAAAACGCGAAGCTGGCCGAGCGGATCGTCGCCTATCAGAATCGCGTGTTGCGGGCCAACGCCGAAGCCGAGAGCGGGATTGCCGCGTTTCTCCGCGGGCACGAGCGTTCGCGGTGGCTCGCCGAGAGCGTCGAGGCGTCGCGCAAGGCGACCGAGGTCGCGCTGACCCAGTATCGCGGCGGCATCATCGATTTCAGTTGGGTGTCGCTGATCGAGCAAAACCTCGTCCAGCAGCAAGACCTGCTGACCCAGGTCCAGGGCGACACGGTTCTGGGGCTGGTTGCGACGTACCGCGCGCTGGGCGGTGGATGGCAGTCGTGCAGCCAGCCGTTGCCGTCAGCCGTGCCGGCCGAGTTGCCGAACTTGCTCCCGAAAGGCATGCCGCCGAGGGTGCCCGAGGGGCTCCAGAAGACACTTCGCAAAACGAACGATCCGACGCCCGACGCCGCGGCCGAGCCGCCGGGCAAGGCCGCTCCGAAGACGATCCGTCAGCCGATTCATGAAACGTTGCCCGAGTCGTTGCCGGTCCCCGCAGCCGAACCGGTCGCGTCGCAATTCGAACATTTTCCGCCGGTCGGCCCGGCGCTGTGACCTCGGGCGCGGCGCCGGAAGTCTCCGGCCCAAGTTCAAGCCGAGCGACCGAGGTGGCTGGTCGCCGTGGAAAGAAGCTGCGAAGCGGTCTGGTCCAACACCGGGCCACTGCGGCGAGGCGGCTCGGGTGGGTCTTGCGTTGTCGGGAATTTATCGACAACCCCTTCGTTTTGCGTTTTGGTTGCGTCGATTGGGACTTCGGCAAGGCGTTACGTGGTAATGGTTTGCGTCGTATTCGGTCGCCCTATCTTTGATCCGAGTTTTCAAAAACCGTCGAGAAAACCACCCGATTGAGCCGCTGGACCGAGCCCCAACCTGCCCGATGTGGCACCATGCCCGGTGGCACCGCCGCCCTCGGCAGTGTGCCCATTCGGCCGGCCCTGTCTCTTCCGACCGTTTCGCCAGCCGTAGCTTCCCCGGCCGAGGGCGGCTGGGCCACGGCCAAGCCAAGGGTGGCAGAGAAGGGGTCACCCATAACCGTCGGCGTGTCAAGGCTCCGTTGCAGGGGATTACCCCGGACGAAGGCAGCTTTGATTCTCCCTCGTCTTGGTTCTTATCGCGACCGGGGTTTTGTTTTAGACTGGGAAGGGTCGGATGCGTGCCGATCCATCCTAGCGACGTTTGGGCACGGCGCGCGTTTTTCCAATCGTGTGGTTCGGCATGGTTACCTGTTGGTTCGTGTTTTCCGCACGGCCTGCTTTTCTGTCTCTCCCCCCTGCCCGCCTGTTGAGAAAGGAACTCCTCTCATGTTTCGTCTTGCTCGAATCGGTCTCGTGTGTTTCGGTTGGATGTTGTTTTTGTCGGCTGGTCTGGAAGCGACGGCTCGGGCGGACGCGACGCCGCGGACAAGTCCGGCGAAGCGTATCGAGCGTGTCTCGGACTTGTTTGCCGTCGAGGGGCTTCCCCGCGTGAAGGACTTTCGAACCTACATGGCCAGCAGCTATGACCGCGAGGGGGGAAATTTCGACTGGGGCAATTACGAACGGATCGAGAACGACGAGGGCGTCATTCTGGATGTTGCCGGGCCGGGCATGATCACGCGAATATGGTCGGCCAACCCCCGGGGTGTCCTGCGGATTTATTTAGACGGCGCCGAGAAGCCCGTGGTGGAGGAGGATTTCCGGGCCTTCTTGAAGCGGGCACCGTTGAGAATCGGCCGGAGCGACGCGGCCGGTCGTTTGCGCGACCAGGTCGGCACGCCCGGCGGACTAACCAGCTACGGCGTCATCGCGTTCCGGAAGGGGTGCAAGGTGACGCTGATGAAGGCTCCGAAAGTCTACTACCAGGTCAACTACCTGTTGTTCGACGAACCGCACGAGATCGCGACGTTCGCGCCCGACGGGGCGACGCGACGGGCCGCGGAATATGAGAAAATCCAGCAATCGTTGGCATGGGACTGGCGCGAGACGGCTTCTTCGTGGAAGCACAAGCGAGGCGTGGCGAAGCTGGCCAGCGGCGCGAAGCAGTCGATTTTCGACGAGCCGGGGCCTTTGACCATTCGCCAAATCGTCTTCACGGTGAAATGGCCCGACGACGAGAAGCAAGCCCGGCATCTGAAAGAAAAGCTCCTGCTGCGAGGTTACTGGGACGACGATCTGGAGATTCCGAATTTGGAGGGCCATCGAATTGCATCGATCAAGTCGCCGCTGGCACGGTTTTTCATGGATTTTGGCGGGCTGGAAGACTATCGCTCGGCGTTGATTGCCAAGGAGGGCCGGACCTACGCGGCGCGTTTTCCGATGCCGGTGGGCCAGCGGGCCGTCTTGGAGTTGGTCAACGACTCGATTGTCGATCTGGACGAAATCCGCTATGACATCGCCTACGAGACGAACGACCGATGGGACCCGTCGCTGGCCCATTTCAAGGCGATTTATCACGGCGAAGACAGCACGTTCGGCCCCGACCGAGGCAACTATCGGGACTATGTCATGTATCGGCGCAACCAGTCGGGCACGGAGAACTACCCGGTCGTGCGGACCTGGGGCGAAGGCCATTTCGTCGGCTGCTGTTTCTTTGTCGACTGGGCCGAGATGCCCTTCGAGCGCGCGTCGTGCGAGAGCGACGAGGCGGTGTTTGTCGACAACGACCCGAAACGGACCATGTGGGGGACGGGCAACGAAGACTATCTCAACGACGCCTGGGGATTCCACAAGACGTCGGGCCTGTTGAGCGGCGGAGTGAACCAGAAGGAGCAGAGGAACGCGTTCGGCTATCGTTTCCACCTTTCCGATGCGATCGTGTTCGGCGAGAAGTTGGCCTTCACGCTCGAACACGGATCGAGCAACAACTGCAGCGGCCGATATCAAAGCGTGGCCTACTACTATCTCAAGCCGACCGGACCGAATCCGTTCGTCGACAAGGTGCCCCCGCGAGATGAGAAGCGGTATCACGACCGTTGATCGATGAGACGCACCGG
>JAFGIR010000125.1 GCA_016929515.1 Pirellulales bacterium
AGCATCACGGTGTACCCTACCGCTTCATAGCCGCGGCAGCGTCGGTCGAACATTCGGGCAAGCATGGACACATTCAGGTCGGCGTAGTCGATTACGCGGACTTCACGCTTGTTCTCATTGAGCCGGTGGAGCCGGCCTACATATTGCGCAATGGTTCCGCGCCAGGACACGGGAAGTGTTAGAAACAGGGTATCCAACCGTGCGTCGTCGAATCCTTCCCCAACATAACGCCCGGTTGCAAGCAGAACTCGTTGCTCGTCCACGGGAATGGCCGCCAGACGCGTGACGATCTCGCGAGTTTGCTTGAGCCCGAAGCCGCCGCGCAGCACGACAACATGGGTGACCTGCGGGGACAATCGGTCGGCCAGGCATTCGAGGTGCTCGCGGCGTTCCGTCAATACCAGGGGCGAGCGACCTTCCCGAACGGCTTTAACGACGTTGTCACAGATAAGCTGATTGCGAGCATCGTCCGCAATCAATTCTTTGTAGAGATCCTGAAACCGAATCCGCGGATCCGGGTCCGCTTGCGCCAGGGGCCGAAACGACGTGGGACGAACCAGAACAGTGTGCCGAAACGGCCGCACGGCCGCTTGCGATTTCGCGTCGACGCGATGGCGAACGGGTCCACACTGCATGACGATGATCGGATGGTGGCCGTCCTTGCGCGTAACGGTCGCCGATAGCCCCATGACGTATTTCGCCTTCGCCCGTCTGGCTACCTGCTCGAAGCTCCAGGCGGACAGGTGGTGGCATTCGTCCACGATAAGTTGGCCGTATTCTCCCACGCAATCGTTGACAACACCCTTGCGCACCAAGCTTTGAATGATCGCCACATCCAATGAGCCGTTTCGCATTTTTCGGCCACCGCCCATTCGGCCAATCGCCTTCGGCGGCAGACCGAGAAACGCTGACAATCGCTCCATCCATTGTTCCAACAATTGGCGGCGATGCACGAGAACCAGCGTGTTGACGCCGCGTTGGGCAACGAGCCAGGCGGCAATCACCGTTTTTCCAAAGGCCGTCGTTGCGGATAGAACGCCCGTGTCGTGGGCAAGCATGGCGTGGGCTGCGGCTTCTTGCTCCGGTCGTAATTGACCGTGGAACTTCACGTCCAGGGGAACGCCCGCGTATCGCTCGTCTCGAATCATGGTCTCGATGTCGAGGTCGGCCAGCAGTTTCCGCGCTTCTTCCAGACATCCGCGGGGGATGCCGATATGGCGAGCATGATCTTCCGCGCACCCAATGATGCGAGGCTTGCCATAGGTTGGCAGACGCATCGCTTGGGCTTTGTAGAACTCGGGGTTTTGAAATGCCGCAAGGCGAAGCAGTTGATTACGCAGACCCGACGGCAGTTGGTCCTTGGAGATGTAGATCTGGTCGCCAAGAGTCAGTTCGATGTTTTCCGGCAACGGCCCGGCAATGGCGATCTTCGCCCGTCGTCGCGAGGGTGGAACGGCCCAAGGCTCGGCGTCATCTTCCTCTGCCAGCGGCATACGCACTCCAACAATGCACCCGCGTTGTTCCGCATCGCGAACGATTTCTTCGATGGCCACAAGATCGATCTTACGGATGCCTGAAAGAAACGCCCATTGGTCGGGAAAAGGAACGAACTGTTCGTCGAGGAAAACGCTGTTGCCCAGTTCTCGCGGCTGTTTTTGCAACGGCAACGCAATCAAGTTTCCAAAACCACCTTGCGGCAGCGTGTCTTGGTTGGGGAAGAAACGGTCATACGAATCCAAGCCGATCTCCGGCCGACGTTCCATGGTTACCGTCAGAAGATGCGAGCCGAGCCTGCGCGCCAACGCCGCGGAAACGGATTCGTCGAAGAACAGCCAAACGTGCCCCCCGTTGCCGGAGCGAGACCGTTCCAGACCGGTGGGGAGATTCATGCGGCGGCAGGTTTCAAGGACGGCAGCCGTATCTTCCTGCCAGAGTGCCTTGTCAAAATCCATTGCGAGGAAGAAGCAACTCTCGTCCTGAAGCATCGGGTAGACACCCATGGCGAAATCGCGGCCTGAAGCATCCTGGCCGGAAAGATGCCAACGAATCGTCTCGTCAGTAACAGGAAGAAATCGCCGGTGCGGGCAGTCGGCACACTTGACCTTAGGCTTCTCACACACATCCAGCGCCCACTCATTGGCGCATGTCGGCATGTAGCCCGACCTCCCACTCTTGCGGCTCTCGAAGCGGCGAGGATAGACATCGTCACGCCCGCGGAAGAGCGAGCGAAACAGAGCAATCTTTGCCTCGGGCGAAGAGTGATTGTGGATAAGATCGTGTTTGCCGTTCATCGGTCGTCCGAGAGACAAGAGCCGGAGGTTTCGCACGTATCGCACACATTGCAGGCGCTCCGCATTGTATCTGGCGTACCTGGCCAAGATGGTGAATTACTGCAAGTAACTGCCAGATAAAGACTTGCGTCGCGAGACGGCTACTGGTTGTTCAGCCGGGATTGATTTTTCAGAAGTAAAGCGTATTATTTCTGAAGGAAATTAAGAAGTAGTGCAATGCAAAGTGTTTCAGATAAAATACTTATGAGAATTCGGCGAAAAGGACATGGTCAGGCCTTTTCGAGCAAGGATTTTCTCGACATCGGCAGCCGGGCTTCGGTTGATCATGCCTTGTCCACCCTGACCAGATCAGGGGTAATCCGCCGGGTGACCAGAGGCATTTACGACTATCCCAAGGTCAGCCCTGAGCTCGGCGGGCAATTGAGTCCGGATTACGATTCAGTGGCTCAGGCGATTGCTCGCAAAAACGGTGTTCGGATTGAGCCGTCCGGTGCTTGGGCCGCCAATCTCCTGGGACTCTCGACTCAGGTGCCTGCCAAGATCGTTTACCTCACCAACGGAACGTCCCGCGAGTATTGGATCAACGGTCAAAAAATTGCCTTTCAACGTGTCGGTCCGAAGGAACTGCTCCCCAAACCCGGTCCCAGCACGCTGGTCGTACAATCGCTGCGGCATTTGGGGCAAGATCGAATCGACGACACAGTAATCCGTCAACTCCGTGATCGGCTCAGCCCGTCTGACTGCAAGGCACTGCTCCGCGACGCCCGATACACGGCCGATTGGATATTCGAGGTTCTCAAGAAAATCGTTGCCGATTAGGGAGACGCGCGTGGATAATGTCGCCACCATGTCGGCGGAAAGGCGTACGGAGCTGTTTCGCGAGACAGCGACGCGCAGAAGTCTGCCAGTCGACCTCATCGAAAAGGACTTCTGGGTCTGTTGGTCGCTACATCGGTTGTTTTCGCGAATGGCCGACTTGCCGGCGACGCTATTGTTCAAAGGTGGGACGTCCCTCTCGAAGGTCTTTGGTGCCATCGAGCGGTTTTCGGAGGACGTTGACCTGTCGCTCAAGCGGGAAGACCACTGCCAGCCCGGAACCAGGGCGAGCTATTGTCGCGTGCAACGTACTGACGGTTCCCTGGGGCAGGCTGACGTGGCAATTCTCGTCGCGTCCGACAAAGAACCACGAGCGAAGAATCTCGAAGTAGCGGGGAGTTTCGTTCTGGGACAGGACGGCAAATCGGCCGCCCGCCTGATCCCTAGTGGCCATGAGTACTGGTGAGGCTGACACGTTGGCTTCGGGCTTCTTGTCCTTGGGAACCTCCTGAGGGGCCGGTTTGGGCACCTGACCTTGGAGATCGGGGAACGACGCAATACTGGCAAGTCGCGTGGCCAGCAACTTCGCTTCGCGTTGACCACTTTCCGCGGCTTCTTCTACCGCCCGCCGATTCTGCTGGTAAGCTTCTTCAATGGCCATGCCTCGTTCCTGGGCATCGGCTTCAATCTTCTTGACGAGCAGATCAAGCTCCTTTTTTCGGATCATTGCTGTCACATCGGTGAGCAATACGTCCTCCACGGCCATCCCCACCGGCGCATAGACGCGGTTCAATTCTTCTTGCAGGTCCCGCTGACCTTGGATCATCGCTGGACCGCCCACCAGGGCCTCGGACGAGTATTTACACGCTACGAAATCCTCCAAATCTTGAGCGTTAGCCTTTTTGAAAAAACGCCTCTTTTTGAGGCTCTAACGGCCCCAAAACCACAAAACGAAAATACCTGTTTCTCTAACCAATTGCTGCTGTACGACTTATGACCGGACGGTAGTGCATGCAGACCTCAATAAAGGATTCGCCTGAAGGCGAGGGTTTTATACCCATCTTCGTGACAATCACGGTTCAAGTCTTCCGCGATCCAGCCCCGTATGACGGAACTTCTCTGCCTCGTTGCAGGCATCCGAACGCATATACGGCGAGCCCTGGAGCAGATAGGCTGCGGGGAGGATAAAGAGGTTGACGAGGGTCGAGGTCACAATGCCGCCGAGGATCACAAACGCCATAGGGTACTCGATTTCTTGCCCGGGCACGTCTCCAATCACGACAAGCGGCACGAGTGCGAGTCCTGTGGTAAGGGCTGTCATCAAGATCGGAGCCAGTCGCTCTTCGGCGCCGCGTAGGACCAATTCAAGGCCGAAGGGTTTGCCTTCTTCCATTTGCAGATGACGGTAGTGGCTTACCAGCATAATGGCGTTGCGAGCCGCGATGCCTAGCACCGTGACGAACCCGACCAGCGAGCCTAGCGAGACAACGCCCCCGACAAGCAATGCGCCGATGACCCCGCCCAGCAGCGCCAGTGGCATAAACATCGCCATCATGAGCACGAGCCGCCATGATTGAAAATCGACGTACAACACCAACAAGATGGCGGCCACGGCGAGGACGGATAGCAGGAGTATCCGCTGATGCGACGCTTTTGCTTCGGCGTATTCTCCGAGAAACTCGGGATGGTAGCCCTTGGGGAAATTCACCTTGGCCAGGACCGCATTCTCAATGTCTTTGGCGACGCTGCCAAGATCGCGGCCGGCTACATTGCAGGTGACGTCAATGCAGCGTGAAGCGCCTTCGCGTCGGATGTGATTCGGCGCGGGCATGATTGCGATATCGGCCACGTCCCCCAGAGGCACCTGCGCGCCAGACGGCGTGTCGATAATCAATTCACGCAATGATGACACATTCGAATGAAGAGCACGCGCGCCTCGCACGGCCACGGCGTAGATCTTCTGTTCTTCGTAGATTTCCCCGGCGGGCGTGCCGTTGACGAGCGTCGTCACCGCTCGCATCAACGCGTCCGGATTCAGGCCGAATCGCGAAACCGCATCGGGCCGCAATCGAATGGTTATCTGGGGAACCAGAACCTGGGGTTCCACCTTGAGGGCGGCGACTCCCTCGACGTCTTCCATCACGGACGCCGCCTCGCGAGCCGTCGCGCGAAGCTGGTTCAAATTCGGGCCGTAAACACGGACCACGATCGACGCGCTCGTGCCGGTCAGCACTTCCTTGATCCGCTCGGTCAGATAGGTGAGCAGATCGCGATACAGGCCGGGATAGCCGTCCACAACGCTTTGGACTTCGGCGACGGTGCGGTCGTAATCGGCCGAGTTATCGATGCTGATCCACAGTTCGGTGAAATTGGGGCGAACCACCTCGTCGGCGATTTCCGCCCGGCCAATGTGTGAGCCGAAATTGCGGACGCCTTCAACCGCCATGAGCTCATCGCTCGCGCGGATCGTGATGCGGTCCATGGCGTCGATTCCGATCCCCGGCTTTTCGACCCAGTGCATGAGGAAGTCGGTTTCTCGGAACTTCGGCATCAACTCCTGGCAGCTTATCAGATCCCAACACTAATATGACTATGCTACCAAACAATACACTCAAGGTCAGCGTGCGTATGATGCGTTCCAATATGATAAGGCCATGAACCATTTCAAAAAAGCTCTCGAAGCCTTCTCTACGCTTCCGTTGACATCATTTCAACGTGCGAGTTGCCATATGTATATGGCTGATAGCCACCCCATCTGTTGGGCGAGTTGACGTTGTATTTGACCGGGCTGTGAGCGTAGGACTTCAGTCCGTAGCTCACATACGGCCCAACGAACCTACCGGCTTACAGCCGGGAGTCGTTCAGTCATTGATTTT
Source organism: Pirellulales bacterium (assembly GCA_016929515.1). Lineage (GTDB taxonomy): Bacteria > Planctomycetota > Planctomycetia > Pirellulales > Thermoguttaceae > UBA11386. The sequence continues at coordinate 5,984 of JAFGIR010000125.1, forward strand.
CTTCGTTGGCATCTTTCTTGTACCGGACGAGCGATTCGAAGAACCGATCCCGGGCATGGTCCGTGGTTTTGGAAGCTCGAAGACGCTCGATTTCATAGGCCATCGCCACCGGCCCGTAGATGCGGTCCGTCGGGGTCGGCGTCATCACGTCGCAAATCGCGGTATCGTGCGCCGATTCCATGGCGGACAACGATGGTTGTGCCGGAAGCGTCTGCCCTGAAGACTCCATCTGTGGAAGTCTCGACAGGCCCAAGCTCGATCGGGCCACCAGACTCGGCAGGTTCGTGCGTCGAGGCAAGGGCGTATCGAACGACTGTATTCGCGGGCCGACAAACGGCGCCGGGCGCTGTTGCGTGCTCTCCGCCAGACCGCCTTGCTCGCTGCTTGCTTCGGTCTGGACCACTCGCCCCCAATTGGCCGCCAGGATCGAGGCATCCAGATCATCCACCCGGCCGTCTGCATTGAAGTCGCCGTCGGTCCAGAAGACCTCTCCACTGCGCAGCCAATGGTTAGCCAGGACGATCGGGTCGGCCGCGTCAACCGTGCCGTCGAGGTTCGCATCGCCCGGCAACAAGACCGGTGGCGTACTTATCCAGCCGGGAGTTCCGCCCGTCGCGGGACTGGCGAACCAGTGGACCGGGTCCGACTCGGCGCGGAAAGCGAGCCGGGCTTCGAGTGAAGGGCCGTCGCCGTCCGCCGCCTCCGGCCATGGTGGGTCGTCGTCGTAAGTGATGTCAGCCAACACCGTGTCGTTTGCGTCGACCACGAAGATTTGCTCGCCCGCATTGTTGAGCTTACCGGAGTATTCACCGGCCACAAGCCCCGCCACCGTCGAGCCGTAGCGCGCTTCGATCGCGCCCCGATTCCTCGCCAGGAGCAGATACTCACCCGGTTCGAGGATAAGCACGTCGGACTCTGTCGAGAAGTCAAAATCAATGCCTCCGGCAAATTGAAGGCCGACCAGGGCGACGTTTTCATCATGGGGATTGTATAGTTCCAGGAACTCGAAATCTTCCTCGTCGCTGTAGCCTTCAGCCACCTCGGCAGGCGTGGGATTGGCCGGGTGATACATGATTTCGGAGACCACCGGCGTCAGTTCGGGCGCCGTGACATAGACCGCCACCGCCGGCGCGCTCCATAGACCGCCGCTGTACGATCGCGCCGTAAGCTGCATACTCTGGTCGATCACGATGGGGGTCGAACTGTTCGCCGTTCCGCGGAATGCCAGATTGAAACTCAAATCGGAACTGTTCAGTTGGGTCTGGTGGACTTCCACTGCGAGGCAGTTGTTTCCTTCGACGAGCCATGTCGGGTCGATGTCGTACGAAAAGACGGTGTTGCCGTCATCCGAGGCCAACGAGGCGAGCGTACTATACGTGATGGTTCCCGTCGGCATGTTCGACCGGACCACCTCATGGCCGTTGAGATAGACCACCGCGCCGTCGTCGCGGATCAAATCGATTGTCAGCGAGTCGTATAACGCCGCGTTTTCGACGTCGAATCTCTTGACGAAGTAGGTCGTCGGATATTTCGAACTCGAGTTGCCGCCGTAGCTGACCACGGTTTCTTCGTCCCCGTCGCCATAGCCCAACTCGGCCGGTCCCGTCGCCCACGAACTCGTGTTGTACGACGGCTGGCGCCAGGCGGTATACAGGTTGGTGCCGGTGTCGTTGTACCGCCACACACTGTCCATCGCGATGAACGTCGTCTCGAAGCCGGCGATGAACTGGGCGGACGGCGAGATTCCACCGTCCGGGAGCCGCGGATCCGTGCCGTCGGTCGTGTAGTAGATCGAACCAGCGCCGGTTGAACTGAGCGTTACGTTCTCGCCCGGCTCGACCTGGCCCGGCTCCCTGTCGAAGATGGGAACGGCGGGGAACTGGGTGTCGATCCACGCGAGCCGGTCGACGAGGAATTGGGTCATGTAATCGACTTCTTCGGCGTAGGTCTCGCCGATGAATCCGTTCGGCCATATGAGCACGCCGAGCGTTTGCCACTTTGCCTGATCGCGCGCTTCGGCCTCGGTCAGATAGGCGGCCGTGACGTTGATCTTGTTGACGAGCACGTCGGTATCGAGGATCGTGGCGCGCAGCTCGGCCCAACGGTCCACGTATCGCTGGGCGAAGTTGGGATCCTCGAAAAGGCGAGTGTAGTAGGGGTATTGGGTCCGGTCGGCAATATTCGGATAGTACCAGCCGGTCGGGAAGCATATCGGAAGATAGGAGACGTCGGCGTTGCCCAGCGAGAGGTTATAGTCCCAGACGGGGCCCGAGGTGAGCTTCGTATTCTCGTCGAAGTAGTAGAAGCTGCTCGCCCGGTAGCCGTCGATGTTCTTCATCATCTCGACCAGGATATGCACGTCGATGAACGAGTCGACGTCGATGTAGGCCGCGTAGCCGGTTTCGGGGTCGGCGAAATTCGGGCCGTAGAGCATCGACTCGAAATCGTCGATGTAGTCGATGATGTAATTCTTCTGGGCCGTGTTGAGTTCGTCGAGGTCCGGCTTATGCACATTGAAATTCGTGCCCGAGGCGGCGGTGAACTCAAACTCATTGGCATCCGGCCAGTCCACCTTGAGGATCGCGCCGCCGGTCACCGTCGGATTGGCCGAGGTGCCTCCGGAGATTTCCTCGATGTCGACGCGGTTTTCGTCGATTTTGATCTTTTCGACGAGCATGTAGACGCCGACGTAGTCGCTCGATTCGACAAGCCCGTCTTCCTGGTTCAAAAAGACCTCGCAGTAGACGGTCCTTGTCGAGTAGTGACCCATCTCTTCGAACAAACTGTAGGCCAGGAAGTTCCGCATGAGGGCTTTGTCGCTATACGGTCCGTAGAGCACCCAGTCCGCCTCGGTGGGCAGCCCAAAGACCGAAGCGTCGGCGTCTTCGCCTTCGCCATCCCGGAGTTCGAGGGAATATCCCTTCTTGGGGAAGTTGGCCGAGGTAGCCCCGCGTATTTTGAGTCCGGCGAACGAGTATATTTCGGGCGAATCGGTTACCCAGGTGCGACCGGTTGCACCCGGCTCGAAGAACATGGCCGTCGTCGTGACGTAGTCGTTTTGGTTCGGGGTGGCCTGACAGGAATCGATCACGATCACCGGAAGGTTCGAGTTCCACGCGTCCAACGCCGTGTCCATGGCCACGTACGACTCGGCCGCCAGCGCGCCACCGCTGGGCATCGACGCGGAGAAGAGCTTGGCGCGGACCACCGTCGAGTGGCTGATCGTCAACGGACCGGTGTAGGAGGGTGAGGTTACTGTTGGAATGGTTCCGTTGATCGTGTAGTGGATCGTTCCGGTACGCAGCGGCGTAAGCGTCAGTTGAAATGTCTCGTAGAAGCTTCCACCCTCACGTGAGAACGCGATGGCCGAAGCATCGGTCACTCCAATGCCGTTGGCGGCCCCGGGTGTCGGATCCAAGTAGTACCATCCCGGATCGCCGCCGTAGGAGATGTCGTCATACTGTTCGGGGAACTCGGGCGAGTATTCCGAGGCGACCGTGCCGTCCGGTTGGATCAAACCCAGATATTCGCCCGAGGCGCTCAGTTTGAAGTTCAAATGCAGTTGAGCCGCCGGGTCGGTCCGGTCCTTGTCTGAGGCGAAGACGACCATGTATTGACTGGCCCCGAGCGTCACTGCGGGGAATGTCCATTTGTTCACGTCAGACGCTTCATCCGTAAGATGCCACCCGGCCAGATCTACTGGCGCGGCGGTCGTGTTGTGGAGTTCGATCCAGTCGGAGTAGTCGCCGTCGACATCCTGGAGCGTCGACTCGTTCTTGGCCATGAACTCCGAGATCACCACGGGCCCTACACTAAGCAGAAGCCTGCTTTCCAGCGGCTCGATGCGGAGCCCCCGCCCCGCAACCCGCCGAAGGGAACGTGTCTTCATGGCAGATCTCTCCTGTTGGGGAGAAGCTGCATCCACACCCGCTCGTGGACGCTTCCACTCCCTGGTTTGCGTCGCAAAACGGTTACCACGGGTTGACAATCACGTTTCTATCGCGGTGTCTGCCCCACGGGACTCAAAGGATGACACGGTCCATCATCGGCGGCGGATGAAAGCGATGGCCGCGAGCACGGCGGCGAGCATCACGGCGGCAGTCGGTTCGGGCACGGCCGCGCGAAGTCCTGAGAAATCTTGCTCGTTGTCGCCGCTGCCCCAGACATTGGGCGAGCCGAACGTGCTGCTCGAGCCGTCGTTGAAGTCATCCACGGTGACCGATGCCGACGGGTCGGCTTCGAGTTTACCGACTTCGTCGACGCCAAGGCCGCCGAAGGTGCCGTTCTCCCCGATGATCGCCTCGCCGATCGGGCCAAAAACGGTGGTTGTCCCGTCCGTGATGCGAAGTTCCCAATCGTTGTTGCCCACGGAAAACGCGCCGGCCGGATCGCCGTCGATGTTGTTCATCGTCGTCACCAGCGGGTTCGACTCGCCGGCTTCCTGGCGGCTGCTGACATGGATCCACCAGTCGCCGGCCAGCGGGTTGTAGCTCGTGTCGGTCGACAGATCGAAGCTCACGGGCGTTGCGTCTTCGTACACCGTGTCGACGATTTGCTTATCGCTGATCGTGATGATCGTTCCGCTCCGCAAATCCGACCATAGGGCATTATTGGCGAAAGTAATTTTGCCTTGCGACTCGTTGAAAGACGCTCGGCTTGGATCCCAGATGGCCGTGCCGTTGCCGTCGCCGTCATCTTCCCACCACAACAGTTCATAGCCGCGGATATCGGCGTGATCGCCGACGACGACCAATTCGATCCAGTTGTCGCCGTTCCCTTCAACCCGGCCAAAGTAGGCGTCGGAGTTGCCGCCTTTGAGATACTCGCTCCCCTTGACGGTGTTGAACTCGTTAAGGATCAGGCTCGGCTCGGCGTGAGCCGGTGTTCCGTGCTGGACCAAGCCCACGATCAGAGCAACCAAAAGAAAAAACAGAGTGGACGTTCGCATCCCGTACGTACCCATGGGGAACCTCCTTCAAGAGAGCGTTGTAATGAGGCGCCTGCTGCATTAACCCATCCAGCCACAGAATACCTAAGGGACCGCGGAGAGTCAATTCGGCGGGCCTCGGAAACTCCCACGGTGCGAACTTCTGTTGAGCAGAGTACTTCAGACGATCCGGCGAACCAAGTCCGAGAGGGCACAAGACGACCGGATGGGGAGTTCCAGGGGAGTTCCAGGGGGGAGTTCCAGGGAGTTCCAGCCGGGAGTTCCAGGGACATGGGAGTTCCAGGCAGAGTTCCAGGCAGAGTTCCAGGGAGTTCCAGGGACATAGGGAGTTCCAGGGACATCATATTCATCTATTTAGCAGTCATTTTCTTCGGGCCCGGTTTTTGATGACGAAGGACGCGGCCGAGTTTCTTTTCGAGGCGTTTTGGGAAAGCGTCGTTGCCCAACGCGCGACCGGTGCAGTCGTGCTCGCGGAAGGCGAGGATCTGCTCGTCGGTCGCTGCGCTGTTCAACAGACGCCGCCCACTGGGAGCCAGTGCCAGCAGCGGTCCAACACATACCAGGCAATCGTCTTTGCGTTTCAGGTGTGCCTGGGTACTGCTCTAGGGATAGTCGCTCGGCGCGGTCCCCAGGCCGGCGCGGACCGGTTTGAGTTCGATGTACCGGGCGGTGGCTGCACGGTTGATTTCGGCATTATGCGGCGGTGCCATTTCGTGGACATCGTCGAGTCCTACGATCCCCTGTCCAAGTTGATCCGCGAAGGGAATCTCTATCACATCTCTTCTAGGCCGACCGAAGACGGGTGAGACGCCTTTGAGTATCACGATCCGAAACAAGGCACGGGAGCGGTCTTGGTGTTTCGCGCGAAATCGCCCTCCGCCCAAGAAGTCTTCAAGCTCGACGGTTTGGGGCGTGCACGGGCGTGCCATCGCGCAGAGCGATTGATTGATCACGACCCGTATCTACTAATTGATCTGGAACCAGCGTTGAGGTTTCTGGCCGTGCTGCTTGCGGAAATCGGTCGGGGTCAAGCCAATATGCTTCTTGAAGACCGTGCAAAGGTACTCCGGATGTTTGAAGGCTGTTCGGCCGCAGATGTCCAGGAGAGGAAGTTCGGTCTGCACGAGCAGTTCTTTGACACGCTTCATCTTCACTTCAAGAATCATGTCGTGGATTGTGCGCTCGAGTGAGCTTCGGAATCGTTCCTGGAGAACCGTCCGCGACACGAGCACGTGTCGGAGAACGTCTGGCACGCCGATGCCGTCGCAGGCGTGCTTTTGGATGAATTGCATGGCTTTCGAGACAAGCGGGTCGCCAACGGCCATCACGTCGGTGGATTGCCGTGTGACCACGTCGAGGGGCGGCAGCAGCCGCTCGGCGCAGTCGACCTTTTCACCGCGCATCAGGCGGTTTAGAAGCGACGCCGCGTCGTAACCCATCTGAAAGGCGTTTAAAAGGATGCTCGACAGGGGAGGACCAGCCAGGTCGCATGCGATGCTGTCGTTACCTACGCCGAGCACGGCCACTTGCTGAGGGATATCGATCCGGGCGATCGCGCAGGCTTCGATCAACTGCAGTCCGCGGAAGTCATCACAGGCCATGATTCCGACCGGTTTGGGCAGTTGCGTGACCCAGCGAACGATGCGATCCATTTCCAGTTCCCACGTCCGGTCGTGAAAACGGCGCGGCGCGTTGCTGCCGTAGGAATAGACGTCGCAGTGACCGCCGGCCTCCTCGACCTGTTGCATGAACGCGTCGCGCCGGGCATCCGACCAGAACAGGCCGTTGTGCCCTACGAAGCCGAACTGGCTGAATCCACGCTGAAGCAGATGCTCGGCGCCCATTTGCCCTATGGCCGCGTGGTCGTTGGAAATCCCGGGAACGCCAAGGTCATACAATCGTTGATTCAGGTCGACAATGGCGATGTCCTTGTCGGCCAGGAAATCGACGATGTCGGGCGTGCCGACTCGCGTGATGATCCCGTGACCCGACCATTTCCGGAGCCATTTCGGCACGCCTTCACTCAGGCTGCGTTCGACAAAGAAGACGGACCATCTCTCGTTCTCCTGAATGAACCGAGCGATGCCGCGAAAGAGTTCTCGCCCGAAGGAATGCGAGGTCTCGATAATGACGGCAACCCGGGCAGGACCGTCGATGTTCGGCCGTCCGACCTGACGTTCTCGCGACGTGGTATTTTTGAAGGTTCGCTTCGCCATGTTCATCACCGTGCATGCCGTCCTTCACGCGCACACCACGGCCAACAGTGAGAGGTCAGACTACTGGGCCGTCATCACGAAAAGGCCGGACCAGTCAAGCCAACAATGCCCCTATTTTAGCAGGCTGGCGGGGCGAATCCCAGCCAGCGTGAAGAAATATGCCTCCGTGACTATAATTTTGAGCGGCTCGTCTTGCCGAGGGCGTCTGAGGGACGTACCATGGCGGTTTTAGGGTTGGAATGCGATTTATGTCCAGTTTTTATCCACGGGAAGCACTGCTTCTGTGTGGTGGGATCTGCACTTTTGGTCGGATGGCTTGGCATGCCCAACCATGTGAAATGCACAAGCCTTCACGGATTCTGCCGAGAAAGCTGGCAAGGCCCTCGTCTCAACCAAATGGCAGGCAGCGTCCATTCTCTATAGAGCCCCGCCTCCATGCACGCGATTGATTTCGGCATCCTCATTGGTTTCATGCTGTGGATGTTAGTGATCGGTTGGATCTTTAGCGGTCGCATGAAGGACGCATCCGAGATGTTTGCGGCCGGAGGGCAGTCGCCCTGGTGGATCTCCGGCTTGTCCGGATTCATGACAATCTTCTCGGCCGGCACGTTTGTCGTGTGGGGAGGGATCGCCTTTCGGCTCGGCATGGTCGCGGTCTCCATTCTGGTCACGATCGGCTTCTGCATGATCATCGTCGGATGGTCCATCGCCGGGATATGGCGCAAGATGGGCATCACCACGCCCGCCGAATTCCTGCGTATCCGGTTCGACGAGCCCGTGGTCCAGGTGTATACCTGGCTCGGCACGTTCTACCGCGGCATCGGGCTCGGTGTGGCATTGTACGCGCTGGCAGTTATGCTTTCCGTCCTGGTGCCCCTGCCGGAAGGAGCGCCGTTTCGAGATGCCAAGACGGGCAACCTGTCGGTCAACGCGGGCATCCTGCTCTGGGGAGCTGTCGTGATCGCCTACACGATGGCCGGCGGGCTGTGGGCCGTTCTGATGACGGACGTGATTCAGTGCCTTCTACTGTGTCTGGCCGTACTCGTGGCCGTGCCCTTGTCGGTCGCAGCCATCGGTGGATTGGATGAGTTATGGAACCGGGCCCCGTCCCATTTCTTCTCTCCGGCCGCGGGCGAATACGGCTACACGTTTCTCTTTCTTTGGATCTGGGTGAATGTTTTCCGTTTCGGGGCCGACTGGGCGTTCGTACAGCGCTTTATCTGTGTGCCGACGCCGCGCGACGCGCGCAAGGTCGCCTACCTCATGGGCGTGCTGTACATCGTCAGCCCATTTTTGTGGATGCTGCCGGCCATGGCCTATCGGATCTTGGAGCCCGGGGCAGATCCGAAAGAAGCCTACATGCTGATGTGCCGGTTGGTGCTGCCGGCCGGGGTGCTGGGGATCATGGTCGCCGCGATGTTCTCGGCCACGGCCAGCATGGTCAGTTCGTTGTTGAATGTGTTCGCCGGCGTGTTCACATGCGACGTGTACCAAGCGCTGATTCATCCCACGGCGTCCGCCCGGCGATTGGTTTTGGTGGGTCGGTTGGCGACGCTCGGCTACGGAATCGTTATCATTCTGATCGCTCTATCCGTCCCCTACCTGGGCGGCGCTGAAGATCTGGTGATCGTTCTGATGACCTCGATGTTGGGGCCATTGATGATGCCGACGATCTGGGCGCTCTATTCGCGTCACGTGGGGCCCTGGTGCGTGTGGGCGACCTTGATCGTGTGTACTCCGGCAACGATGCTGGTCAAAGCGGCGCCGACCCTGTGTGAGAAGACGGCGCATTGGGGTCTCCCGAGCGTGATCGGCGCTGCCGTTGGTTGGATCGAGGCCAATCCTCGTCTGACCGACGCGATTCTCGGTTTGCTCCTCCCCTTGGCCGTTCTCATCGTGATCGAGATTCTTTGCCGGCGGGGCCCGATCGACGACGGGTGGAATCGCATGCAAGCCGCTATCGACGAATGCCGAGAACGGCCGCCGGTCGCCGTCGAATCGCGTTTGCCGGCGCGGGTCGTGGCCGTCTCGCTCGGCATACTGACCCTGTTGATGTTTGGCATCACGGCGTGTGCCACGCGCCAGCAGAGCACGTTGATGGTCTTTTCCGTTCTCCTATTGGTCGTTACCGGAGTTCTGAGCTGGATGGGATTTCGTCCGTGCAAACACCGCGACTAGAGATCCATGAAGACCTTCATGCACTTGCCGTCCTGGTCGATGATGTAGCGGTAGGCGGCGAGGTACTCTTCGAAGGGGAAATGCTTGGTTTCCAGCGGCGTGGTGACCACGCGGCCCGCCTCGATCAGTTCGATGGCCCGTTGGTAGTCCTCGTGCTTGTACATCAGCGTGCCGATCAGGCAGAGCTCGCGATCTTGGATCAGCGCCATGTTGACGCGCGGCTTTTCGGGGAAGTTGCCGACCGCGACGATGCGGCCTCCCTTGGCGATGTTGTCGATAGCCGCGTTGATGGTCGCCTCGATGCCAACGCACTCGATGGCCACGTCAAAGCCGTCCACGTCGAAGGCGCGTGTCGAGGCCTCCGCGAGCGATTCCTTGCCCACTTGAGACGTGTTGGCAACGCTGCAGGCGCGGGCGATATCGAGCCGATACTCGCTCGGATCGGTGATCAGCACTTGGGCCCCCGAGGCCGCGGCGACCTGAGCGACCAGGTTTCCGATCGGGCCGGCGCCGAGAACGACGGCATTCGTACCGGTCAGATCGCCCGCCCTGGACACCGCACGGACCGCGACGGCGACCGGTTCGACAAAGGCTCCCTGCTCGAACGTGAAGTGCTCAGGCAAGGGGACAACCCGCGCCGCATCCGTGATGAAGAGATCCTGGGCGCATCCGGGCGCTTGGAACCCCTCGACACGGAGCGAGTCGCAGATGTGGTAATCGCCACGTCGGCAGGGACGGCACTGACCGCAGGCGAGTTGCGGTCGGCCTGTCACCTTCATGCCCGGCTCGATGCCGGTTACTCCGTCGCCGACAGCCTCGACCACCGCTGAGAACTCGTGTCCCTGAACAACCGGGTATTTGGTGAAAGGTTGAACGCCGTGGTAGACGTGCATATCCGAGCCGCATATCCCGATCCGCTTGATACGAAGCAGCACCTTACCCGGGCCCGGCGCCGGTTCTGGTACGTCGTGGAACTCGATCACCCCAGGCGTGGTCATGATCGCTTGTCGCATCCGGGCATCCTCCGAACGTTGAGATTCCTTGCCGGTGCTGTTATCGAACTTCAAAGGCGAACAGGTGGGCCTGATCGGCTCCCCACGTCTGTTCGGCGATGAAGCGGACGGCACGCGTTTCGAGATCGGTGTGAATGGTCACCAGTCGCTGATGGTTGTCTTCCACATGAGCCACCACGGACCAATTGCCGTCGGCGTCGAGTGCCTCGATCCGGAACGCCTTCATCATGGTCGCCGGCGTTCCGACCGGCTCGTTGTTCAGCGGGTACCAGGCGAGCATGTTCGTATCCGCACGGTTCAGGTCGCTGTCGAAGACGAGCCGCACTTCGTGCACAGGGCACCGGGTCGCGAAGCTGTACTGCACCCATCCGTTCAGGGCGCCCGTCCAGCCGTTGTCCTCCTCGTCCACGGGCCGATCGATTCCGTTGCGTAGCGGCTCGGGATCACCTTCCGACGCGGTGAGCTGGGCGTTTCGTGATAGAACGGCGATTTCGCGGCGTTTTTCCGGCAGGAAACAATCGTCTTCCTGAAGGAGCTTCTGGAGTTCCGTGATTTCCTGCTGGTAGACGCCGCGTGGCGAGAGACCGTGTTTCACGGCGATCGAGGCGGCGGTGCCCACGGCCTGCCCGATCACGCCGCACGTAGCCATAACGCGGGACGAGCCGATGGCGACGTGCGTGGCACTGATGTTTCGCCCGGCGAAGAATAGATTGTCCACGTTTCGCGAATAGAGTGCCCGATAGGGAATCCCCCAAGGAGACGGTGTGATGTAGATCCGCGACGGTCTTCCGGAATGATTCATGCCGCCCGGGTAGTGGTCGTCCATCGGCCAGCCGCCATAGGCGACCACGTCCTCGAAGCGGCCTTTAGCCCGGATGTCGTTCTCGGTGATGAGGTGATCGCCGACGTAGCGTCGGCTTTCGCGTTTGCCGGGCAGGAAGCCGACCCAGTCGATGATCCAGTTATCGGCTCCGTGATCGCCATGATTTTTGATGTGATCCCAGACCCCAAACGCAACCTTCAACAGTTCGTCGCGAATCTCCTCAGTATCGTGGATGGAGTCTTGTTCTCCGCCCAATTCGATCCACCAGAAGTTGTTCCACATCCAACTGCAGTTGCTGAAATCGTGCTTCCGGTAGGGGAGATCGTCGTCTGTCAGATACTTATTAGCCCAGGCGGGCGGGATGTAGGGGGTGGGCCGATCGGTCTGCCGGGCCTGAATGAGGCAGCTCATGCCCATGGTTTTTCGGTCTGCCTCGGCCGGGGCGATGGATTCGCCGAATTCGTTCGAGGCCTCGCGTCCCACGCGGAACTCGGCCCCGGTGAGCGGAGCGAGGATGCTATCGCCGGAACAATCGGCGAACAAGGGGGCCTTGACCGTCTGCCACATCTGGGTCGTCGTTTGCCAGCCGGTGATCGATTCGATCCGTCCATTGACCATCGTCGCATTATTGCAGGAGCAGTTCAGAAGCAGCGTGATGTCTTCCTGGTAGCGGACGATTTCGTAGAGGATGCTGTCCCATAGGGCGTAGTTGCGCATGGGGTTTCGATAGCGGTTTTCCAGCAGCAATTCCTCGACCAGGCCCGTTTCGCGGTTATTGTCGCGGCGCGCTCCCCAGATCCACATTCGGATTTCGGAAGAGGCGTTTCCCCCCAGGACCGGCCGGTCCTGCATCAACGCGACGCGAAGCCCGTGACGCGCCGCGGCGACGGCGGCACAGACGCCGGCCAATCCGCCTCCCACCACGCAAAAATCCACTTCATGCACGTTGTGTCGCAGTTTCTCGGCACTCATCACCCTGTCTACCTTTCTCGGATTCAATGGCGCAGCGGAACGACCGTTTCAGGAGAGGTCATTCGCGTGTTGTGATTCCGCAACGCTTCGACGACGTGAGCCGCCCTGGAGTATCTTGCCTCTTCTCTCGCCGCCGATTGACGGCCCGGTGTATTTCGTAGTTACCACGGCGTGCCAGGCGATGTAATCGGCTGCGGAGTCTTTTCGTTCCTCTGGAATACGTATTATGGCAGCAATCGCTTCGGCCGTGCAGTCGGTCCGTTGAAAACCTTAGAAGCCACTGCCAAAACCTCATGGAAATCCATTTCGAATCCGTTTAGGATGGCAGGCGAGTTGAGAACCGAGAAGGGCATCGTTGGCTTGTATCTCTCTGTTTCTTCACGACGTGAGTGCCGATTTGGAGGACTACGACGATGCGCAACGGTCTCAGACACACCGCTCTCGCCTGGGCGGTCCTGGTAACCTGCCTGCTTTTGCCCGCTGACGCCGAGTCCGTCCTGGATGACGCGGTATCCTATTGGGCCTTTGAGGAAACCGGCGATACGATCGTCGACTCGAAAGGGGTGGCGAACATGGACATCGCCGACGCCTCGCCGCCAACGAGGGTGACCGGCGTGGTGGGCGGCGGGCTTCAAGTCAACCATGGCGACCAGCTCTACGCCACGACGGGTGTGGACATTGACGCGTTGGACTGCGACAGCCGCGACAGCTTCACGGTGGCCGGTTGGGTGAAGCAATACGAAGGAAGTCCCGTTTTTCTGAAGATGGCGAACACCTCGGGGGCCGGCTATCGCGGCTGGCATCTCGAAACGACGGATGACGGCCAGATCGATTTCCTGCTTCGCAACACCAACGCGGATGCAAACAAAATTGCCGTATTCGGAGATGGCAGAATTCCAATGGGGGATTGGGTTCATCTCGCAGCCACGTATGATTACGACGCGACCGACGCCACACTGGGGGTCCGGATCTATGTCAACGGCGCCCTGTTCAATTCCTACGTCCAGTACGGTGGGCTGGCGACCCCGATGGACACCACGAACGACAAACCGTTCCAATTCACCGCCAGGGAAGGGCGTGAGTACCTGAATTACTACGATACATCGTTCGACGAGGTGGCCGTGTGGAACCGGGCTCTCAGCCAGGCTGAGGTGCAGCAACTGGTCGACGCCGGCGTGCCCGTCGTGCCAGTCGCTAACTATATCACCAACGGGAACTTCGAGGACACCACCGGCTGGGTCGCACCCGGCACCGACGTGCTTCCCCCGACCGGCTGGGCGTCGCATATCTGGAGAAACAATCCGGCGGCCCAGGCCACCGGTACGGCCGCGGTTGGCAGCACGGGCAATTCGGCCCTGATGGAAGGCGCGCTGCTCAGCGGCATCGACCAGCGAGGCATGGCCCAGAGCTTTGTCCATGCCACCAGTTCCCAGTGGCAATTCGACATGGACTTCGCCACCGAGGCGCCGTCGAGCAATACCCAGCGAACCGTCGCCTTAACGCTACGGGCTGAGATTGGAGCGCAGCTCGCCTTCATCGTGTCCGATCCGGATGACGACGGAATGGGTGACCTGATGGTGGGTGTGGATGACTACGAGGTCCTTGCAGGATTGGAGAACAAAATCGTCTTCGATTCCGACCTTTCCGATATCGCAGACGGCGTCCACCATCTGCGTATCACGGGCCATTTCGACAACGCGACACCTAACTACGACATCACACTGACCGATCCCAACAGCGTCGAGTACACCGTGTTGGGATTGACCGCCTGCAGCGACGATATGGCTGAACTGATTACCGGCTCGGGAATCGGGCAGGTCGGATTCTATACCTACAAATCGTACGGCGACTGGGTCATCGACAACGTCTCGCTGGTCGACGTGCCCGAGCCATCGTCCCTGGTGATGCTCCTGGCCGGAGCATTGGCATCTCTGGCCATAAGCATCCGACGGCGACGGTTCGTTGCCGGCAGAGTTTAAAACGTCTCGTTCGGGGGGGCGCGGCCGGTCGGGGGCATCTTGCCCCCGATTGGCCGTGGCTGCGGGAGTCAATACTCCCGTCGCAAGAGGAGTGGCAAACTGCTGGGGACAACTGGAGATCAAGCGGTTTCTTGATAGGCTCTCGCTTCGCAATTACTGGGTCGAATAGGGAGTGTGTCGACAGCGGCTACGGAACGCGGAAGAAGCATAGCCGTCACTCTCTGCCAATTCGTAACATGAGCATGTGCATTGGAGGTCTTACGAAATGACTACGCGTTCATCCACGAGCTTGTTTCTCGGGGCACTCGTGGCGATATGCTTCTTCGCCACACCGCCGGTCAACGCCGATTCCGTCTTCGACGACGCTGTGGCCTATTGGGCCTTCGAAGGGGCGGGCGACACCATCCTCGACTCCAAGGGCATCGCCGACATGGCCATCGCCGATGGCTCCTCGCCCACCCGAATCACCGGTTTGGTTGGCGGCGGTCTCCAGGTCAATCCAGGCGACCAGCTCTACGCCACGACCGGCGTCGACGTGGACGCGCTTGATTTCAACCGCCAAACATACGACGCGTTCACCGTCGCGGGCTGGGTGAAACAATACGAAGGAAGCCCCGTCTTCATCAAGATGCAAAACAGCGATCCCTATCGCGGGTGGCACCTTGAAGTCAAGGACACCGGCGAAATCAACTTTCTACTCCGATCGACCAACCTCGAGACGGACAAGATCGCCGTCATCGGGGACGGAAGGATCCCGATGGGCGAATGGGTCCATCTCGCGGCCAGCTTTTCCTACGACGTGAACGATGCCCTGCTGGGCGTTCGACTCTACGTCAATGGCAGCCAGTTCGCCTCCTACGTGCAATACGACGGTCTGGCGGACTGGAATCCCTACGAATACCTCGACACGACCAACAGTGTGCCGTTTCAGTTCACCGCTCGAGAGACTCGGGAGTACTTGGACTACTATGAGACGTCGTACGACGAAGTGGTGGTGTGGAACCGGATTCTCAGCCAAGCGGAGGTGCAGCAACTGGTCAATGCCGGGGTGCCTGACGTGCCGGTGACCAACTACATTGCCAACGGCAACTTCGAGAACACCACCGGTTGGGTTGCCGCCGGCACCGGCGTGCTTCCGCCCGAGGGCTGGGAATCGCACATCTGGAAGAACAACGCCGCGACCCAAGCCACCGGCGCCGCCGCAGTCGGCGGGACGGGCAACTCGGCCCTGATGGAAGGCGAGCTGCTAAGCGGTATTGATCAGCGAGGGATGGCTCAAAGCTTCGTCCATCCGACCGACGCCAAGTGGCAATTCGACATGGACTTCGCCACGGAAACGCCCTCAGACCACACGCAACGAACCGTTGCCATGACGCTGCGGACCAATAATGGCGCGCAGCTTGCTTTCATCGTGTCCGACCCGGACAACGATGGGCTGGGTGACTTGCTGGTTGGCGGAGTGGGGGGATACGTGGCAATCGCCGGGTTGGAAAACAAGATTGTTTTCGACACCGACCTTTCCGACGTTACGGACAGCGTCCACCATCTGCGCATCACGGGCCACTTCAACGACGCAACACCCAACTACGACATTACGCTGACCGATCCCTACGGTCTCCAATACACGGTGTTGGGACTGACCGATCACAGCGACGACATGGGTGAGTTGCTCACCGGAGCGGGCATCGGGCAGGTTGGCTTCTACACCTACAAGTCGTACGGCGATTGGCTGCTCGACAATGTCTCACTGGTCGATATCAACGGGACTACCTTGCCGGGCGATGCGGACCACAGCGGCAGCGTTGGCCCTTCCGACGCGGCCATCCTGGCGCAATATTGGCTCATTGCCACCGGGGCCACTTGGGAAATGGGTGATTTCAATGGGGATGGCGCGGTCAACGACCTGGACGCCTCGATCCTGGCGGCCAACTGGGGTGCCGGCACGGTAGAGTCTGCCGTGCCAGAACCCTCCACGCTCGTACTGCTGATCGGGCTAGCGTTGGGCCTGATCGCGCGGCAACGCCGCCAACACGTCTCGTGATCGCTAGGAAAGAAGATGGGAAGGACAATGCCGGATAAATCGTCATGCCGGACGTCACAAGGCTTCACGCTTGTCGAATTGCTTGTGGTCATCGCCATCATTGGCATCCTGATCGCGCTGCTCCTTCCGGCGGTCCAAGCTGCTCGGGAGGCAGCGCGGCGGGTGTCATGCACGAACAAACTCAAACAGATCGGTCTGGCGCTGCAGAACTACCATAGCGCGCACCGCCGTTTCCCGCCGGGAGGACTATTTGGCCAAGGCCCCAAGGGAGACCACTCCGGGTTCGGATTCGCCGCCATGATTATGCCCTACATGGAATTGGGGGTCCTCTACGATAATCTTGATTTCACGAAGGACTTCAATATCACCCCCAATATCGATCAAGCGATTAAAGCCGCCGATTCGTTTCGATGCCCCAGCTTCTCCGGTGCGGACGGCGAGACCTGGACGATTACTCCCGGTTCGATCGACGATCTCAGCGTGGGGAACTATTCTGGCGTGTCGGGGGCCGATCCGCCCGACACGTCCGGCTCGCCCCTGCATTACCTGTATCCGTCGGGCGGCCATTGCGGGGCCTACTATATCAACGGCATTCTCTACCCGGGAAGCCGGGTCTCCGTGCGGGACATCGTCGACGGCACCGCCAGCACGTTCATCGTCGGAGAGCGCATTTTCGAGTTGCGGAGTTGGATGCGAGGAGACTACTACCAAGATACGCTCGACCGGCCGTGGCTGGTCTGCTCCGCTTCGGCCAAGGGCATCACCAAGCCGCTCAATCCACCGCCCGGCGAGTGGATCTACGATCCGAAAATCGGAACACGTAACATCCTCTTTAACGAACTCTATTTCGGCAGTGAGCATCCGGGCGGAGCCAACTTCGCGAAGGCGGACGGAAGCGTCGACTTTGTCGAGGAGTCCGTCGATTTTGCCGTATTGAAGGCCACAGCGACCCGAGATAGCAGCGAGGTGCTCCACCTATAACCCAAGCTGGGCGGATGCACGGCGCCGAACGGCCGAGGTGAGAGCCTCGCTCGTGTCGTGTCAGACGAGTCGCGACAGGCTTGCTTCCGAGTGCCCCGTGTCACATAATCATGATAGTCTTTGGGTTCATCATAAAGCCAAGATCCCGCGACCGCTACATTTTCTCCTTGTAGGACGGCCGACTATGGAATGCACCACAAACCGGACCTCTTTCAGCGCGATGGTTATCCTGGCACTGCTTATGGCCGCCGGCCATACGGTCCAGGCTGGCGAGAATGCCACGCGATCCGCTCCCGTGGTTGAGAACCACCGTCAATACTTCGCCGCGCCGCGAATCGTCGGCAAGGAGGACGAGTTCTGCCGTCGGGCCTATGAAGTGATGCTCAAGGGGGCCGCGTTCTGCAAGGATCTTTACCACCCCTGGCCCGCCGAGCCCGACTGCGGCTATCTCGGCTGGGGAGGGCATGGAGAGAAGGACATCAACTCCAACGTCCGAATGGCCTATCTTTATGCGTTTCTGACTACATTCGGCCAGTACGATGAACAGGTAACGGGCGTCTCGCGCGACGAAGCTCTGCGCCGGGTTAAGGGCGTTCTTCGCTATCTCTGCTTCACCCATGTCTCCGGCTCGCGCAAATGCACGACCGGCAAGCCGTGGGGCGGTGGTTGGCACACGGCCACGTGGTCGAGCGTCCTGGGCCAAACCGCCTGGCTCGTCTGGGACAAGCTCGACGAGGAAACCCGCGAAATGACCGCCCGGGTTCTCGCCTTCGAGGCCGATCGATTGGCCAAAGCCACCCCGCCTTCCCAGAAGATCGATAATACTCAGGCGGAGTCGAATGCCTGGAACACCCGCGCGCTGGCCATCGCGTTGGTCCTGTTTCCGGACCATCCCCACGCCACGCAATGGCGCGACGCGTACCATCGATGGACGATGAACGCACTGAGCGTGGCCGCGGATAAAAAAGACGATTCGCTCGTCGAGGGCAAACCGGTTCGCCAATGGGTGACGACCGAAAACGTCCATTCCGACTTCACGCTCGAGAACCACCGGATCGTCTATCCCGTCTACATGTGGGCTAGCATGAGCGGGCTGTGCTACGGAGCCTCCTTCTTCGCCATGGCCGGACAGGAACCGCCCGCTACGGCCTATCACCATCTCCGCGACATGTACACGGTCTACAAGCAGCTTCAAACGTGGGAGGGACTCCCCGCTTATGTGAACGGGTCGGACAAGTTCCTGCACATGCAAGTGGTCGACATCATCCTCCACTCGTTCTTCGCCCAGATGTTCCACGACCGCGAGGCGGCACATCTGGAAGAGGTCGAACTCGATTTCCTCGAGCGGATGCAGGCCCGATTCGACGACGGTCGGGTCTATCCCGTCGAGGAAGTCGGCAAGTGGAGCCGCATCGGCGACGTGGGACTCGTACTCGGCACGTGTTATCTGCTCCACTTCGCGCGCCAGGCCGACGTCGAACCCTTCAGCCGCGACGAATTCGAGCGCCGCATCACGGGCGTCCGTTACTTCCCCGACGGCAAGTTCCTTCTCCATCGCACGCCGGACAAGCTCGTGTCGTTCGCTTGGAGCAAACCCTACCGCGTCATGGGTTTGGCCATCCCGCGCGACGGAAGTTGGCTGGTGACGCCGCACCTAAGCGGCTTCACCGGCACGATTCATGAGAAAAGGGAGCGAGGCCGGCAAACCTTCACGATTCAGAGTCTCGAAAAAAAGACCGACAAAGACTCCTTCTCGATCACGGTTACGACCCTGCGGTGCGGAGGCAAGGTCAAGCACCGCTGGACCTTCGAGTCGACGCCCGGCCGAGACGTAATCTTCCGCGAAACGCTGAAGGCCCTCCAACCCGTCTCTCTGGAACGGGCCGAGACGGGCACCATCGGCATCGGTCGTGAACTGGGTTCCGACCAGATCACGCTCCAATCCTCGACCGGAACACGTCGCCTTTCGGGCCCTACGGGTGGCCCCGACGAGACCATCGAATTCCCCAACGGTTCGGTCGCCGTCAACAATCGGTTTTCCTACGAATGGAAAGGCACGGGCACCGTCTGTTACTTCAAGCAGAACCGACACGCCCGAGTCCATGGCGCTCCCGGCGGCTACGGCCGAATCGAAGATCGCCTAACAGTCCGCCACCTCCAAGCCCCGCGCCATTTCGACGCTGGCGAGACCATTGCCCGCGGACAACTCCGCGTTCGCATGACAGCCAACGAAGACTGAGGGTGGACTTGCTACCCGTGTACTGGACCGGATGGGATGCCGGGAAATCGAGTAGTCTGGCATTATTGTGAAGGATGAGCTTGACCGTGAAGAAGCGATGTCTGGAGGAGCGGCCTGCATTTACTCTTCGGCAGCATGAATCGGGCCCGGTGGTGACCGAGATCGTCCGGAAGGCGGGCATCTAGAATCTGCCGTGATCGATGCGACGGAACGTAACGTCGAGTGGTCGGGCCGACAAGAACAGATTGTCAAAGGAAGATCGATGCGGATGGCTGCCGTGTCGGGGAATGAACTGGTTGCCTCCAGATCCCGGCACGTCACCTGTGTGGCACGTCCCATGAGACACAAATCGGAGCTGAACCCGGCTCGATGGTGAGTTCGAAGCCGCTGGTCGCGCCGACCTGGTACTTGGCCGGCACGTAGGAGACGGTCTTGCCGTTGACGGTCTTTTCGCAGGTGACGTAGGCGCGATACTTGCCGGGCATGAGGCCGTCGCCTTCGTTTTCGAAGGAACTGACGGTGAACGATCCGTCGATCGCCACGATACCCATGCCGGGACGTTTCGGGAAGCCTTCGGCCGGCTTCTCGCAGCCGAAGAAAATCGTCGCTTCCCTGGGCCAGGGGCCGCCGCCGAAGGTGATCGTTCCGGAAACAGGCACTCGCTCGGGCCGCTTCGGGCCGCAGCCCGGCAGGGCAGAGATAAGCAAAAGGCCAACACTCAGCGTGAGAAGAAGCCTTTGGACGGACACGTTCGAACCCTTCAAGTGAAGCCTAGTTTGATGGCGCATACATCGTCTCGCCGCCGTCGCGGGTGCCCATGGCGTTATAGAGTTGGTAGTCGATCGTTTCGTTGATGAACTGGACGCTGGCATCGCCCATGGCGAAGTTGGCGCCGCCCGGGTGATAGCTCTTGAAGCCCATCGTGTGTTGCCACCAACCGGTTCCGCCGGGGCCAGCGGAATCGCTCCCGTTGTCGCTCATCATGTTGTTGATCGGAATGGAGGTAAGGCAGGCGGGAAAGTTCTGCATGTACATTCCGTTGTAAACGCTGTGTGAGGGGATGGTCTCGCCCAGCATGATCGTGTTGCTCAATCCGTCCGTCACTTCCTTGAACTTCACACCGACTTTGTAACGGGCGAACATGCCGGGAAAAACGCCCGTCGGCCAGCCAAAACCACCGGAACCGAAGTTATACCCCTGGCAACAGTAGACGAAGTTTGCCTCGCTCCAATTGCTGTAGCTCGTAACAGCGTCGCAGTAGACGCACGGGCGGACGCCGGGCCAACGGTCGTGGGCCGGACCAAGCGACGGGGCAAACCAAAGGCCGTGACAGACTGGTGGATTGCCCGTCGGACTGGAAATACGCCCTTCGAGAATCGGCTCGGCCGATTGCGAATCGCTAGGGCAGGTTAATTCGGGAATAGGACTCTGGACGGCCGCGCGGTTCCGCGAACTGCTGAACATGTAGTTGAAGTCAAACAGGTCGTAGATCGCCTGCTGCTCGATGTACGGCAGCAGGAAAGCCATGGCCGTTCCCTTCGGACCGGTCGTCGCGCCGGTGCCGCCGCTGTAGTATTCCGATCCATAGGGAAGCGTGCCCAGCGCCGAGTGATACGAGTGCATTCCCACCGCAACCTGGCGTATGCGGTTGGAACACTGGACTCGTCGTGCCGCTTCGCGGGCCGCCTGCACCGCGGGCAACAACAGCGCGATCAGGATCCCGATGATCGCAATGACGACCAGGAGTTCCACGAGCGTGAAGCCCCCGCGGGCCTCCGAGGCCCT
>JAFGIR010000126.1 GCA_016929515.1 Pirellulales bacterium
GCCCGGCGTGGGTCGCGGAAGCGGCACGACGATTGGGCCTCGAATGGACGTTACGGCCTCGCGGAAGGCCGAAGAAGCCGACCTAGGTCCGCCGGGTCCACGCAGTCTACCCAAATTTGGTGGCTGTCACCTTTTTCACTTCCCTTTTTCACTTCTCGACTCCTGCGGTGGTATGAACGCAGGCATTATGAACCAGAGGAGTATCATGCAGACAAACAAACACACTGCCACCGAGCGCGATTCGCCTTCACGACACGGCAGGAGGATACCAACAATTGCAAGAAGTGTGGACACAATAACGACAAGGCTCACTCCATCAAAATGGGCACCAATTCGGACGATTGGTGTGATGACCTCAGCACACGGATGAATGACAACAAAGAGCCCGATAGCGACAACTTCCAAAACTGTGTGTCGGTTCAACCATTTCCTCATGACAAGCCCTATGATATGAGGAGGGTAAAGGGGTCGCGGGAGGGTAAAGGGGGAGTCTTTAGTTTGCTTGTTTCGGCCAGGGCCGGCCGCGCGGTCGCAGTGTGGATTGCAGGCCAAGCCGCTTCGCGGTCCGCTTCTGCCACGACGCCTCGCCAAACGGAGAACCACGCATCACGGATCGTTGCAACGCCTCCAACTCCGCTTCGGTTTGCGGCTTGTCGACGTGTTGCCGCCATCGACGCGGCAACGCCAACGGGCCGTCGTCCACGAGTCCCAATTCGTTGCCGTGAAGGCGATGCCAAAGGCTCGACCATCGCCATGCATCCGCCTGTTCGACCAGGTTCGCCCGCAACGGATTCCGCTCGACGTACCGAAGCACCGTCAACAGATGGTCGTCTTGCTGGATCGGAAACGACTTGAAACGGCCTTGATACAGCGGGCCCGTGCCGGCCGTGCGATGGGCGGCGTGCCAACGCTGTGTGTGCGTCACGGTCAACCAACGCATGAACTCCGACAAGTCGCCATCGCCGCGCGGCCATAGCACGAAATGCCAGTGATTGGACATGACGCACCACGCCAGCACGCGCATCGGCAGTCGCGCTTTTGCTTGCTCGATCACCTCCTCGAACGCCTCGAAGTCCTGCTGTTTGCGGAAAATGCGCATCCGTCCCACGGCTCGGTTGAGCACATGGTAGGCATATCCTCTCATCGACACTCGCAATCGTCGCGGCATGATCCCAAACTCCCATACCTGCCCATTCTGTCAATATAAAGACCCCCGACCCTCTTACGACCCCCCATCGACACTCGCAATCGTCGCGGCATGACGCCAAACTACCACGCCCCGCCCATTCTGTCAATATAAAGACTCCCGACCCTCTTCGACCCCCCCTGTCAATATAAAGACTCCCGACCCTCTTACTACCCCCTCTTACTACCCCGACCCTCTTACTACCCCCTCTTACGACCCTCTTTTACAACCCAAGGTATTGCTCGGTCTGCCCATCGAAATGCTACGTTTCGGCTGGTGTTTCGGTGGTAGTGCCGTGCGTGCCTTCGGAAAGGGATGCGAATCGTGACTTGAATGCTCGGGCTCGGGTCAGAGCATTTCGCACGCTTCGGCCAAGTGTCGAACCGTCGAGCGACTGCTTGCTCAGGTAGTCATCGGCACCTGCTTCGATCAGCTTCGACGCGATTTCGTCCGTGGCGACGCCTGACACGGCAATGACGGGCACCATCGTGTCGAACCGACGGATTTGTGCCAGACAACTGAGTCCGTCGCCCTGGCTCAGATGGTAGTCCAGAATCACCAGCTCGAAAGTGCCCTGGCGGAAGGTCGAAATCGCAGCCTCTTCGCTGGGAACCGCTTGAATCTCAAAGGCGTATTCCGAGAGGGTCGACAAATGATGGGCCACGAATGCGTGTTGGATACGGTCGTCTTCGACGTGAAGCACCCGAATCGTTGTGGAAGTCATCATTGGTTTCAGTCCTTATGAGAAAGAGTGAGAGCGCGAGTCAGGCGGCCGAGAAAGGTGGACTCTGTCTTGCGGCTTCCGTTGCCTCGGCCTTCCGGAACCAGATCGGCAACCACACGGTCAAGGTCGGCGAGGGCCGGCGATTTGGGGGCTTCGAGGCGCAGGGGCGTACCATTGTTCGTGGCGGTCACGACGGCATCGTCTTTCGCCACGGTCCAAAGCGACTGGGGCTTCAGGAGTTCGCGGAGTCTCTTGGCGGAAAAACCCTCCATCTTCGGATTGTAGCGGTTGACAATCAGCGAGGGGCGTTGTTCGCCGAGGGTGCTGCAAATCATACTCGCGGCCCGGATCGAAGAGACGGTTTGTTCGACGACGAGGATCACCTCGTTGGCGGCCGCAAGAGCACGGAAGTGAAGATCGTCGTACAGGCAGGGGACGTCAAGGAATACCTCGGACGCCAGGTGCTTTGCGAGATTGACCAGCTTCAGGACATCGTTCACGTCTGGAACTTCCGACGCGGCGGCCTCGTAAGGGCCGGGAAGCACGGAGAAATCGTCAGTAACGTTGGTCAAGGCGTGCTGCAAAAGGTAACTGTCCAGGCGATCCGGCTCCGCGAGCAAATCGGTCATGCTGTAGCTGGGGCGAATGTCCAGATGGTCGGCCAACGATCCCCTGCGGAGCGCAAGTTCCAAAAGAATGCATCGTGTCTTCCTCAGGAAACTGACTTCATAGGCAAGGTTAATGGCAATGGTCGTGCATCCGCAGCCACCGGACGTTCCGGACACGGCGATCGTCCTTGCCCGGCCGGCCGCGGTTCTGGTCTGCAGGGCGATGCAATCCATGGCCTCTCGGAAGTCTTCCGCTCGGAGTGGGAGCGTCACGACTTGGGACGCTCCCATCCGCATGGTCTTTAGCATGAGAGTAGGAGCGTTTTTTTCGCCAACCAACGCCATAACGGGACAGCCGACGAAGGTCCCACTCAGGCGTTTCAGATCGTCGAGCTTTTCGGCCGATGCAATCTGGACGATGAACAGACAGACCTCCCCCTCGTCGAGCCAGAGATGATCGATCGCGCGGGACACGTCGGGAAACTCCGCCTTGGTCTCGGCGTTGCAGTTTGCCAATTCCCGGCGAACCGTCGGCAGCGTATCTTCGTCACAGCCAACGGGGCAAACTCTCAAGTAATACATGGATACTTCTCCCAGAACCTGGATTGCCGCTTGGATTGCGGTGAATGGGGCCATGGTTTGGCATAATCACGCGGTTTCGCTCGTTGTGTTGGTTGGCACGTCCGCCTGGGAAGAACGAGGGTCTGTCGGCGGATTCTCTTCCGATGGTTTTCCGGTTGGCGATAACGCCGCCAATGCCGTTAGGAGCCGACTAATTTCTTCCTGAAGCCGGTCGCCAAGTTGCTTCGTCGTCGACAGGTCCTTCCGACGACCGGCGATCTCCAGCCTCTCCGCTGCCGCCATCGCCGCCGAAGCGGCGAATGGCGCCACCGATCCCTTGAGTCGATGGGCCGTCTTTTCCAACCGCTCGGCGTCCTGTTCCTCAATGGCACGCCGAATGTCCGCCAGCATTGCCGGCGCGTCTTCAGCGAGCATCGTGGCCAGTTCTATTAGAAAGTCGACGCTGTCGCCCATTTGTGCCAGCGCCGTCGAAAGCTCGAACACCTCGCGATCATCTGAACGCGCGACCGGCTCGCCGCCATGCAATTCCGTCCGGCTCGCGGATGGCGACGCACTCGCGTCGGAGGGCAAGACCGACAAGATGGCCTGGCGCAACTCCGCCAAGTGGATCGGTTTCGAGACATATCCGTCCATGCCGGCTGCCAGGCAGCATTCACGGTCGCCTTTCATGGCGTGGGCCGTCATGGCGATGATCGGCAGGTGTTCTCCCGTTGCCTGTTCACGCTGACGAAGAAGACCGGTGGCTTGAAGCCCGTCCATTTCCGGCATTTGCACGTCCATTATTAGGACGTCGAAATGGCCTTCGGTCGCCGCCGATACGGCTTCCTTGCCGTTGTTGACCACGGTTACGGCGTGACCGGCGTTTTGAAGCATGCGTAGGGCGACTTTCTGGTTGATGGGATTGTCTTCCGC
>JAFGIR010000127.1 GCA_016929515.1 Pirellulales bacterium
AACCCTTTCAGGGTTGTCTCGTTGGTGGGGACGTTGACCCAGGGTAGCCGCTGCGCGGCAACCCTGGGCTATGTTGTGATCGCCCCTTCGGGGCGAAACAGGGCCGAGAAGACGTTGTGCCGTTCAGGATGACAAGATCTAGCTTATTCGTTATAAAATGCCCTTCGAAAAACACGAACACCGTTTTCCCGTGACGCCACAGGTGCCTCCATGCTTTCCGTCGTCATTCCCGTTTTGAACGAGGCCGAGAGCCTTGAACAGTTGCATTTCGAATTGACCGAGGTGGCCAAGGCCGAGGGCTACGTGCTCGACGTCGTTTTCGTCGACGACGGATCGACCGACGGCTCGTGGGACGTGCTCGCGCGGCTGGCCGCCAAGGATCGTCGGGTTCGGGCGCTTCGATTCCGCCGCAACTTCGGCAAGGCGGCCGCGCTGAGCGCCGGGTTCTCCGTCGCCCGGGGCGAGTTGGTCATGACGCTCGACGCCGATCTGCAGGACGATCCCCGCGAGATCCCCCACTTTCTCGCCCGGATGAAACAAGACCTCGACGTGGTCAGCGGATACAAAAAGGTGCGGCACGATCCGTGGCACAAGGTAATTCCGTCGCGGGTGTTCAACTGGCTGGTGAGCCGGATGACGGGCGTCGTGTTGCACGACCATAATTGCGGCATGAAATGCTATCGCCGCGAGATCTTCGACGAGGTCCGGCTCTACGGCGAACTGCACCGGTTCGTGCCCGTGCTGGCCGCCGCTCGGGGATATCGCGTCGGCGAGTTGGTCATCAACCACCGCCCACGGCAACACGGGCAGTCGAAATACGGCATGACGCGCATCGTCAAAGGCTTTCTCGATTTGCTGACCGTGAAATTTCTGACCGGTTTTGGCCAACGTCCACAACACTTGCTGGGTACGCTGGGGTTGATTTCGTTCTTTTTGGGGGCACTCGGGCTGATCTACCTGGCCATCTATTGGGTGGTTGCGCAAGTGGCGCCCGACTGGGGACTGTTGCCGCTGCACCAGCGACCCGCTATGATGTATTCCATGGGCCTGCTGTTGCTGGGTGGGCAGTTGATGTCGATTGGCTTTCTGGGCGAGTTGATTCTGGCCTATCACAAGCACGACATCGAGACCTACTCGATCTCCGAGCGGACAGACCGGTCCCACGAACCCTCCCCCGACACCCCCACCTCTGGCGAGTTATGATTGGTTCCCCCGACGATAGATCGCGCGTCTCGCTTCGCCGAGGCGTCTATGCCATTCTGATTGCGATCAGTGCCGGCGCGATGATCGGCCGGATTCTGGCGGTCGATTCGGTCGACCGCCGCGGAATTCAAGAGCATCGCATTCGCAAGGGGCTCGACCGGAAGCGGGCCGCGCTGGTGAAACAGGGCGTCGAAGGCCCGGCGCTCGACGACGCAATGGCCGCCGAAAAAACGCGGCTCCGCGCGGCGATTCGGCTCGCCCGGCCCTTTCTCAGCGCCAACGACCGCAGCCGGTGGTGCGCGGTTCGGGCACTGGTCGAGCCGGAGTTGCGCGTGCCGGGCAAACCTTATGCGATCGATCGAGTCATGAAGGAGCCGGGCTGGGACACGATCGACATGGTCAAGCACGACGGCCATTATTATTCAAGCAAGCCGCCGATTCTGCCGACGTTGCTGGCCGGCGAGTATTGGATTATTTACCAGCTCACCGGGGCCACGTTCGGCGAGCATCCTTACGCGGTCGGACGATTCATGCTGGTGACGACCAACGTGGTCGGCTGGGTCGTCGCGCTAGTGTTGTTGGCTGCGATTGCCGAGCGGCTCGGCACGACCGATTGGGGACGCATCTTTATCGTCGCGGCCGGGGCGATGGCGACGTTTTTGACGACCTTCGCCGTGGCGCTGAATAACCACCTGGTCGCGGCCGTCAGCGTGACGGTCATGCTCTACGCCTTGGTGCGGATTTGGTTCGACGGGCGGCGCGAGTATCGCTGGTTCGTGTTGGCCGGGCTGTTCGGCGCGTTCGCGGCGACCAACGAGCTGCCCGCGCTGAGCCTGTTCGCGCTGGTGGCGTTGGGTTTGTTGATCAAAGCGCCGCGGCCGACGTTGCTGGGATTCATGCCGGTGGCCGTGTTGGTCGGCGCGGCGTTCTTCGGCACGAACTGGATCGCCCACCACGACCTTCGCCCGCCCTACATGCATCGGGTCGAGGGCGACAACTGGTACGACTATACCTATGAGCACAACGGCAAGATCGTCGATAGCCATTGGCGCAACCCGGGCGGGTTGGATCGGGGCGAGCCGCGCGACGGCGTTTACGCGCTGCACAGCCTGGTGGGGCACCATGGCATTTTTTCGCTTACGCCGATGTGGTTTTTGAGCATTTTCGGCACGGCCCTGTGGCTGCGTGGGGGCAACGAGCGGTCGCTTCGCGAGTTGGCCGCCCTGGTGGCCGTCGTGTCGTTGACCTGTATCGTGTTTTACCTGTTCGTTGAGCGCGGCGGGCGCAACTACGGCGGCTCGACTTCCGGATTTCGATGGTTGTTTTGGCTTGCGCCGCTCTGGCTGGTGGTGATGTTGCCGGCGGTCGACCTGATGTCGCGGCGGCGTTGGACGTTGCTGGTGGCGGTCGTTTTGTTGGCGCTCTCCGCGCTGTCGGCGAGCTACCCGACCTGGAACCCCTGGTCGCACCCGTGGATTTATAATGGCATGAATTACCAAGGCTGGTTGGGGAGCTAGTGTTCTGTCAAACCGTTTCCAAGGCACGTTTTCGAGCGCGGCCTGATTAACACCTAGAGGAGTAAGAATGAGTGCGTCTTTGTTTCGTCATTGCATGGCCGGCGTGGTGGTGATTATGGTGGCGGCGTATGCTTCGTTTCGCGCGGCGCACGCGGACGATTCGCCGATCTTAGCCGTTGCGGCCGAGACGATGCCGCTGGACGTCGCGGTCGACTTGCCTGGAGAGGTCGCCGGCGCGACGTCCGAGGTTTGGGAATTGGTCGAGCAGGACGTGCAGAACAGCGTGGTGCCGGTCGACATCGCGCCGGCGGTCAAGGCGGACGGAACGGTCGACGAGAAACACGTTCGGCTGCTGGCGACGATTTGGCCGCGCGAAGGCGCCGCCGGAACGCGCCGCTTCGCCCTGCGCCAGAAGCCCGGCGCGTTTCAGTCACTTCCGCCCGGGTTCACGTGGAGAAAGGTCTCGCCCGAGTCGATCGAACTTCGCGAGGCCGACCGCCCGGTGTTCACTTACAACTTTGGCGACGTCACCAACGAGAAGGTGCCGAAGAAGGACTTCCGCCGGACGCGAGGGTGCTACGTGCATCCGATTCATGGGCTCGACGGCGAGGTATTGACCGACGATTTTCCGCGAGACCACTACCACCACCACGGTCTGTTTTGGGCATGGCCCCACGTCGGCATCGACGGGAAGCAGTACGATCTCTGGGAGGGCCCGGGTATTCGGCTGCGGTTTGTCCGGTGGTTGGATCGCCACGCCGGTCCGCAAAGCGGCACGATCGGCGTTGAAAACGGCTGGTTCGTCGGCAAGAAGAAGATCATGATCGAGCGGATCTGGCTGACGGCCCACAAGGCCGGCGACACGGCCCAGTCGATTGACGTCGAGGCGACGTGGATTCCGACCGATCGGCCCATCACGCTTCAGGGAAGGGAGCGCAAGAGCTATGGCGGCGTAACGATCCGGTTTGCCGTGCCGCGCCGCCAGAAGGGAGTCATCACCGTGGCCAATGGAGTCACGAAGCGCGACCTGAGCGTCAAGCGTTTGGCCTGGGCCGATCTGACCCACGCGTTCGGCGATCGTTCAACCCCGAGCGGCGCGACGCTCATGATATCGAAATCGCATCCGGACTATCCGCCCACCTGGTTGACTCGCCACTATGGGCCGTTGTGCGTCGGTTATCCGGGCGTCGAGCCGAGGACGTTGGAGCCGGGCGAGGCGATGCATCTCTCGTACCGCCTCTGGATTCACAAAGACGCGCCCGGCGCCGACACGCTCAAAGCGGCCTACGACGCCTACACGGCCGGCCAAGCGGCGAAATGGGAAAAACCGCCGGCGTCGGAATAGGAAAATCACGGGTGGCGCGTAACATTTTCCGCCGTCGACGCCGAACGCGCATTCGAGTGTTTCGGAAAATGGTTGGTGTTGCAGGGCAGCAAGAGGCCTCGCGACACTCGCCGTGGATGTGCCTCTTGTCGCTACGCGACACCGACGATTCCGCGACCGTGCTGCCCGCGAGTGGCGCGACTTGCCGCGCGGAATCATCGCTGCCATCCGATGAATTGCGAATTGCGTGCCGGGTCTCAATACGGCTGCAGGCCCGGCATGTGTTTTAGATCATTCGGCTTGGGCATCCGGTATCGGACCGTCACCGGTTTCTCGTTCACGTCGATGGCCCCGAGCGACGGCTCCCAAACCCAGGTCCAGCGGCGCAGTTGGTCGACCTGAAGCAACAATCGGTGCATCACCCGGGTACGCTTCTCCTTGACCCAGGCGCCGTAATTCCACGTATACTGCCAGATTTCGAAGCGCAGCGTCCCGGCGCCCTTGACGTAGCTTGTCGGCAAATCGCGAATGAGCATGACCAACACCCGGGCCGTGCGGTCGTTGCCCCCGACGGCCAGCGGCACGACCTTGTTTTCGTAGTGCCGCGATTTTGCAATGTCGTCGACGATCCACGCCCGGGCTTCTTTGTTGACCGAGGCGGTGGGCGGGAAGAACGGATCGAATTCGGCGACCGGAGCATATTCCCAGCCCTCGATTCGCAGCCGTTCGCGGCCCAGGATGACCAGGTCGTATTTGCCCGGCGGGAGGTTTTTGAAGACCCATTTCCCGTTGCCGGCCGGCGTGGCCTTGGCGTCGACCTCGGGCGAGTCGATTTTTGCCTTGGGGTCGACCTTTCGGCGAGGATTGCCGTCGGCGTTCCAGCGGCGAAACGCGCCGACCGTGGCGACCCGGTCGCCGCCGTCGACAACGACGGTCAACGTGGCGGCCGGCGCGACGGAACCCAAAAAAAACACCGCCACGGCGATGAGGACCGCGAGTGAGTTTTGGTGGGCAGTGCCCATCCTGCGACTAGGGTTCATCGTGTTGCAACCTCCGTCTGGCCTCGGGCACGAGTGGGCTGCCGGGATAGTCCTTGATGAGTTGAGCGAGCATCGCCGCGGCGCGGGCCGGGCGGCCCTGTTTGGCCGCGCAATCGGCGGCCAGCAACAGAAGCTGATCGGCGTGGGGCGAGTCGGGATTGACGGCCAGCAGTTGCTCGGCCAAGGCCACGGCCTGCTCGTGTTTTTGGCGGCCGGCCCAATATCGGGCGTAAAGCAGGCTCAGGTAGCCGGCCGATTTGTCGGAGGGGAACTCGTTTTGCCAGGCAAAAATCTCGCGGGCCGCGCGGTCCCATTGTCCGAGGCGGAGAAACTGCTCGGTCGATCGGCTGTGGGCGCCGCGATGGGCCGTTTGCTCGTTGTGCGAACCCCGCGCGCCGAGGCAAGCGTCGGCCTTGCGATATGCCTCGCGCGCGGCCGGGCCGTCGCCGGTCAGGGCATGGTAGTCGCCCCCGATCCGGTGCAGGCGACTTGCCATTGCGCCATTTGCGTCGTCGAGTTGCTT
>JAFGIR010000128.1 GCA_016929515.1 Pirellulales bacterium
ATGCTGCGAAAGAATCTGACCGTCATTGAAAAGGAAGGGTGATGCGGTTGCTACGAAACATGCTCGATTGGGTCGCGCCCTGGTTTGAGCCCGGCGGAAAACTCGAAAAGCTCTATCCGCTGTTCGAGGTCACCGATTCGTTTTTCTACACCCCGGGCAATCCGGCGACGGGCACGTGCCACGTGCGCGACGCGATCGATTTCAAGCGGATGATGATGATCGTCGTGATCGCCGTCGCTCCATGTGCCTTGATGGCCTGTTACAACACGGGGTTGCAAGCCAACGAGGCCATCCAGCAAATGGGGGTGGGCAGCGAGGCGGCCGGGTGGCAGGGCGTGGTGCTCGACAAGCTGGGCATCGGCTATGACCCGGCGAACCTTTTCGCCTGTTTCGTCCACGGAGCACTTTATTTTCTGCCGGTCTACATCGTCTGCATGATTGTCGGCGGCTGCTGGGAGGTGCTTTTCGCGCTGGTGCGAGGCCACGAGGTGAACGAAGGGTTTTTTGTGACCGGCATCCTCTTTCCCCTGACCTTGCCGCCGACCATTCCACTCTGGCAGGTGGCCGCCGGCATTACGTTCGGCGTGGTCGTGGGCAAGGAAGTGTTCGGCGGCACCGGGCGGAATTTCCTCAACCCGGCGCTGACGGCCCGGGCGTTTCTGTTTTTCGCCTATCCGACGGCCATCTCGGGCAGCCAGGTGTGGACGGCGGTCGACGGGTTCAGCGGCGCGACGCCGCTGGGAGCCTTGGCCGAAGACGGCATGAAGGCCGTTACGCCGCTGGTCACCTGGTCCGAGGCTTTCCTGGGCACGGTGCAAGGCTCGATGGGCGAGACGTCGGTCGTGGCCTGCCTGGTCGGGGCGGTCATCCTGCTGGTCTGCCAGGTAGCAAGTTGGCGGGTCATGCTCAGCATGTTGCTTGGATTTCTCGGGTCGGCCACGCTCTTCTGGATGATCGGCAGCCAGTCGAACCCGGCTTTCGAGATGCCACCCCATTGGCACCTGGTTGTTGGCGGGTTTGCCTTCGGGCTGGTCTTCATGGCCACCGACCCGGTCAGTGCGTCGATGACCCATATTGGACAATATATCTATGGCGGACTCATCGGCGTGCTGGTGATTTTGGTTCGCTTGATCAACACGGGCTATCCCGAGGGGGTCATGCTGGCCATTTTGTTCGGCAACGTCTTCGCGCCGCTGATCGATTATTATGTCGTCCGGGCGAACATTCGCAGAAGGAGTCTCCGCCATGCATAAAGACACGATCGGCAGAACGCTCGGTGTCGCGGTGGCCGTGTGCGTGGCGTGTTCCATCGTGGTCTCGTCGGCGGCCGTCTTTCTGAAACCGCTTCAGGAAGCCAATCAGCTCAGAGACATGAAGCGGAACATTCTTGCGGCGGCCGGTTTTTCGGACGAGCAACTCAACGTTTCCACCGAGGAGTTCGACAAACTCTACGACGAGATGATCGACACCGAAGTCGTTGAGCTGGCAACCGGCGAGTTTCTGACGGGCGTCGAGCCCGAGGATATCGACGATCGCAAGGAGGCCAAGAACCGCGAACTCAGCATGGCCATTCCGGACGAGCAAGACCTCGCCAAAATCAAGCGCCGCGCGAACCGGCGGAAGATCCACCTCTATCGCGAGGATGGAAAAATCAAGCGGATTATTTTGCCGGTTTACGGCAAGGGACTCTGGTCGACGATGTACGGGTATTTGGCCTTGGCGGGCGACGGCCGGACCATCAAGAGCCTGGCTTTCTACGAGCACGGGGAAACGCCGGGGCTGGGCGGCGAAATCGACAATCCGCGATGGAAGGCCGTTTGGATCGGCAAGACGGCGTACGACGAAAAGGGAAAACCTCGGATCGAGGTCATCAAAGGCACGGTCGCCGCCGACAGCCCTCGCGCTCAATACCAAGTCGACGGCATTTCGGGCGCGACGATTACCGGCCGCGGCGTGGAAAAATTGGTCCGCTTCTGGTTGGACGAGCAAGGCTACGGACCGGCGTTGGACAAGTTGCGAGCGAAGGAGGCCGCCCAATGAACGCGAAAAAGGTTCTACTCAATCCGATCATCGGCGAGAATCCGATCACGATACAGATGTTGGGCATCTGTTCGGCGCTGGCCATCACCACCAAGCTGGAAACGGCCATCACGATGTGTTTCGCCGTGACGTTCGTCCTGATCCTCTCGAATCTGGCCATTAGCCTGATCCGCAACGTCACCCCGTCGAGCATCCGCATGATCGTCGAGATGACGATTATCGCCGCGTTGGTGATTTTCGTCGACCAAACGCTCAAGGCCTTTGCCTACGGCATCAGCAAACAACTGTCGGTCTTTGTCGGGTTGATTATCACCAACTGCATTATCATGGGGCGGGCCGAAGCCTTTGCCATGAAGAATGGCCCTTGGCTGAGCATTCTGGACGGAATTGGCAACGGACTCGGATACAGCTTCATCCTGCTGACCGTGGCCTTCATCCGCGAGTTGTTTGGCTCGGGCAAGTTGCTCGGCTACGAAATCCTGCCGCTGGCGACCGACGGCGGCTGGTATCCGGCCAACGGTCTGCTGGTGCTGGCGCCCGGGGCTTTCTTCATCATCGGTTTCATTATTTGGGCAACCCGAACGCTGAAGCCCGAGTTGGTCGAGGAGGAGAACTAACATGGTGGAACACTACGTGAGCCTGTTGATCCAGTCGATCTTCGTCGAGAACCTGGCTCTGGCGTTCTTTCTGGGGATGTGCACTTTTCTGGCGGTCTCGAAGCGGGTCGAAACGGCCACGGGGCTGGGCATTGCGGTGATCGTGGTTCAGACGATAACCGTGCCGGTCAACAACCTGCTCTATACGTATATATTGAAGGAGGGCGCGCTCTCGTGGGCCGGTTGGCCCGATTCCGACTTGAGCTTTCTGGGACTGGTCAGCTATATCGGCGTGATTGCCGCGATGGTGCAGATCTTGGAAATGACGTTGGACAAGTATTTTCCGAAGCTTTACAACGCCTTGGGAATTTTCTTGCCGCTGATCACCGTCAACTGCGCGATCCTGGCCGGTTCGTTGTTCATGGTCGAGCGCGACTACAACTTCACCGAGAGCACGGTTTTCGGTTTGGGCTCGGGCATCGGTTGGGCCCTGGCCATCATGGCCCTGGCCGCCGTGCGCGAAAAAATGAAATACAGCAACTGCCCAGCCGGCTTGCGCGGGCTGGGCATTACGTTTATTTCGGTCGGGTTGATCGCCTTGGCGTTTATGTGTTTCTCGGGCATCCAGTTGTAGGGGGTTGGGAATTTCGGGATTTAGGGATTTCGGGTTGGCGATCAATCGCTGAACCCAAAATCCCAAAATCCCCAGTCCCGAAATCCCTCAAAAATATCCATCTTGAGGAAATGACACCGACATGTTGATACAAATTCTGATGGGCGTGGTGATGTTCACCGCGATCGTGACAGGGTTGGTCATCGTCATTCTCGTGGCTCGATCGTGGCTCGTGCCCAAGGGCGACGTCACGGTCGTGATCAACGACGACCCGGACAAGGCGATTCGCGTCTCGCCCGGTCAGAAGCTGCTGGCGGCCTTGGCGGGCGAGCAGATCTTCGTTCCGTCGGCATGCGGCGGCGGCGGCACCTGCGGCCAGTGCCGGCTTCGGATACTCGAAGGGGGCGGCGACATCCTCCCCACCGAACGCGACTTCATGAGCCGAAAGGAAATCCGCGAGGGCATGCGATTGAGCTGCCAGGTGCCCGTCAAACAGAATATGAAAATCGAGATCCCGCCCGAGGTTTTCGACGTTAAGAAGTGGGTGTGCACGGTGCGGTCGAACCGCAACGTGGCCACGTTTATCAAGGAACTGGTGCTTGAAGTACCCGAGGGCGAGGACGTCAATTTCCGCGCCGGCGGCTACATCCAGATCGAGTGTCCGCCCCACGAGTTGAGCTACCGCGACTTCGACATCGACGAGGAATATCGCGGCGATTGGGACCGGTGGAACGTCTGGGACTACCGCTCGAAGGTCACGGAGGTGACGACCCGTGCCTATTCGATGGCCAACTATCCGCAGGAAAAGGGCATCATCATGCTCAACGTGCGGATCGCCACGCCGCCGCCCGAGCACCCCAAGGCGCCCCCCGGCATCATGTCGTCGTATATTTTCAACC
Source organism: Pirellulales bacterium (assembly GCA_016929515.1). Lineage (GTDB taxonomy): Bacteria > Planctomycetota > Planctomycetia > Pirellulales > Thermoguttaceae > UBA11386. The sequence continues at coordinate 4,149 of JAFGIR010000128.1, forward strand.
TGAAGCCGGGCGACTCGGTGACGATCTCGGGCCCTTATGGCGAGTTCTTTCCGACCGAGACCGACGCCGAGATGATCTACGTCGGCGGCGGCGCCGGCATGGCTCCGCTGCGGTCGCATATTTTCGATTTGCTCCGCCGGGCCGCGACGAAGCGGAAGATTTCGTATTGGTACGGCGCGAGGAGCCTCCGCGAGGTCTTCTACCAGGACGAGTTCGACAAGCTGGCCGAGGAAAATCCCAACTTCACCTGGCATTTGGCCCTGTCCGACCCGTTGCCCGAGGACAACTGGAAAGGCCCGACGGGTTTCATCCACCAGGTTCTCTACGACGAGTACCTGCACGGCCATCGCGCCCCGGAGGACTGCGAGTATTACATGTGCGGCCCACCGCTGATGAGCGCCGCCGTGCTGAAGATGCTCGACGAACTGGGCGTGGAACGCGAGAACATCTATTTCGATGATTTTGGGATTTAGGACCGTAGGGTGGGCATCGCCCACCAATTCCGTTCCGTGTTGTCCCACCGGGTGGCACCGATGATTCCGCGCGTTCGACATCGCGACTTGCAGCAAACTGGCTCGCGGAATCGTCGGTGCCGCGAAGCGGCAAGAGGCCCCGAGCGGTTCTCGGACAACACCTCTTGTTGCCTTCGGCAACACCGACGATTTTCCGAAAACCCTCTCGCGATCGCGGCGCCTATTGCGGAAAATCATCGGTGCCACCCGCGTCGCTGCCACCCGCGGTGGGCAGTGCCCGTCCTACTGCTTGCCCTGCTTTGCGTGCCGGGCTGCTGGCGGCGTGCTTCGATCGGTCAAACGGCGTTTTCCGGCCAGACGATGGGCACGACCTACACGGTCAAGGTCGTCCCGTCAACACTGCTGGCGAGCCCGGTGGAACGCGTGGAGATGCGACGCGCCGTCGAGGGCGCGTTGTCCGCGGTCGATGACACGATGTCGACCTATCGCGACGACTCGGAGTTGTCGCGGTTTAACGCGTCCGACTCGACCGAGTGGTTCGACGTTTCGTGCGACACGGCCGAGGTGATCGACGAAGCGCTCCGCGTGGGCCGGCTCAGCGACGGCGCGCTCGACGTGACGATCGAGCCGCTCGTGCGGCTGTGGAACTTCGGCGCCGGCGCGACGCCCACCGACAAGGTGCCCAGCGATAAGCGAATTGCACAATGCAAGAAATCGGTCGGTCTCGAACATCTGTCGGTGCGGCTCGACCCACCGGCGCTGAAAAAGGACCGCCCGGACGTGCATGTCGACCTGTCGAGCATCGCCAAAGGGTTCGCGGTCGACCGCGTGGCCGAGCGTCTCGACCGCTTGGGCTTCGAGAATTACATGGTCGAGGTCGGCGGCGAGGTTCGCGCCCGGGGACACAATTCCCTCGGCCAGCCTTGGCAAATCGCTGTCGAACGGCCCACCGACGGACCGAAGCAAGTCCATCGCGTGATTGCCCTTGCGGATCGGGCGATGGCCACCTCGGGCGACTACCGGAATTACTTCGAGCAAGACGGCCGGCGTTATTCGCACCTGATCGACCCGCGATCCGGCAAACCGATCACGCACCGGCTGGCGTCGGTCACGGTGTTGGCCGATCGTTGCATGACGGCCGATGCGTGGGCCACGGCGCTGGCGGTGCTGGGGCCCGAGGCCGGCATGGCCCGAGCCGAGCGCGAGGGGATTGCGGCCGCGTTTCTGATTCGGGAGAATCACGGTTTCGTCGAGCGTTGCAGCCCGGCGTTTCCATCAGTTCCGAAGCAATGACTTTCGATTTTTCACAGGTTCTCGAACCCATGATGTTTTGGTCCCTCCTAGCCAGCTTCGTCGCCTTCGCCGTTTTCATGGTGGTTCTCGCGTTGGGCATGATGCTGGGGCGGCGCAAAACGGAGTGCTCGTGCAAAACGACTGCCCGCGTGATGGCGGCCAAGGCGCCGCAACGCAAGAATGACGGCTCGCCTTTTCCGATTCTCGACAACGACGCCGGCGGCGGTTGCCCGTGTGGCGACGAAAGGTCGAGGTAGCGAGCTGCCCGACTACGACGATTCGTCGGGGTCCGCCGGCGAGCGATCGAGCGCGTGGCGCAAAGCGGTAAGCGTCGCTAGTGCCGGCTTCGCGCGGCGGTGAAAATCGAACAGTCCCCCGTGGGCAAAGTCGTGAGGCACGCAGTCGTGCAATTGGCTCCAGAAGACGCCGTGCACATAGGGCTTCGCCAGGGCGATCGGCAGATAGCGAGCCAGCCAGTCCTGTTGCGTTTGCGGCGTGAGGTGGGTCTCGACCGGCCGGTCGCGTCGCCGGGCCAGCGGATCGGCATGATCGCCGCTGGGGACACAAATGCTCACGTAAAGCGGAACGCCCAGCCCGCTCCACGCGTCCAACTGGCGGCTGAAATCCAACGGATCGCGCGGCAGGGTCCCGCCGGGCGCGTAGCCCATGTTCATCTCCAGCAACAGGCCCGAAATGCCCAGGTTGGCCCGAAGCAGCGCGTCGGCAAAATAGACCGGTGGAAAATCGACGTCGCGCCGGGCTACGTACTCGCTCCACGGCTGATCGAAGCCGATGACCAGCGGTGTTCTCGGGTCGAGCGAATGGACTTGCTCGACGACGTGCGCGGTCAACTGGACCATTTCCTCTTCGTCCAACGACAGAAACTCGGCCGTGTTCGGCCGGCCGGCGCACTGCCACAAGTCGACCTGCCCGCGATATCGCGAAACGGTCGCCTCGACATAATCGGAAACAGATGATTGCAGCCCGGCAAAATCGTCCTCGAACAGATAAAGCCAGTCGGGCGAGCTGCCGGGCCCAAGCTGCAAGAGCGGTCCGCCGCAGGTAAACCAGTCTCGCCGGCGGCACCATTGGATCAACCGGTCGAACACCTCCCAATTTCGGGCGCCTTCGCTCGTTTCGATTTCGGACCACGCCAGCGGTACCCTAGCCGCGTTGAACGTGCCGGCCAGTTGTTGGGCGATGGGGTCGTCGAGGATGGTCGTGCCAAGATCGACACCCAACCAAGGCCATCGCATCCGGGACGCGCGTTTGACACTCCAAGCCTGATCGACGTAACACGAGGCCAGTTGATCGACCGCGTTGAGGATCGACGTCAGGGCCGCTTCGGCCAACCGAGCGGACTCGCCGGGGTCGGTGGACCCGACGGCTTTGGCAAAAAGGCCCGTGGCCTCGGTGGCCATCGTTGAGACGGCCTCCGGGACGTCCAGCCCGATCGATCGCCAATCGGCCTGCTGATTGCGAAATTGGCTTATTTCGCCGCGGGCCAGCTCCAACGGCAAATGATAGGGCTCTTGACGTTCCATCAGACAAGCCGTGGCCAGGGTTACCATGCCATGCCCCTCGACCGGCCACGGAAGAAAGAGATTGCCCGACTCCGAAATCTCTCGCTCGACGATCAGTTGACCATTGGCCAGGCGTGAAACCCCTCTCCAGGGGATGCGATCCAGGCCTGACATGTACGCCAGTTGGGCCATGTCGGGTGTAATGCGATCCGGTGGTGAAACGACAAACCGCATCACTCCCATCGAGTCGAATCCTCACGCAGGAAACCAACGATTCGAGCCGCGCGGGCCCCGTGAACTCACCCCACCATCCTACTGGAGTTCCTGCGCAAGTTCAACCGGCGAGGATTGCCACGGACGGACCGCCGCGACTGTTGTCCGCTGGTCATTCGCCTGCGTGCCTGCTATATTCCACCCGAGCCCGCATGGCCATAAGGAGTTATTCGTTGTTTCCGTCAGATCGATGAGGATCGCACAATGAACTTCGCGAACACTTCGGTGGTTCTCGAAACGTCCATCCCGGGCTTGGAAGCCCGGCGTGGCAAGGTACGCGATATTTACGACCTGGGCGATCAATTGCTTTTGGTCAGCACCGACCGGCTCAGCGCGTTCGACTGGGTGTTGCCGACGGGCATTCCGGACAAGGGTCGCGTGTTGACGCAAATCGCCGCCTTTTGGTTTGAACGGCTCGGCGAGCCCAACCATCTCGTCACTACCGACGTCGAGCGGATGCCGCTGCCGGCCGGGACCGATCGGGCCATGCTGGCCGGCCGCTCGACGCTCTGCCGAAAGACCCAAGTTGTCCCGATCGAGTGCATCGTCCGCGGCTATCTGGTCGGCTCCGGCTGGAAAGAGTATCAGCGCGACGGGACGGTCTGCGGAATCGCGCTGCCCAACGGGCTGGTCGAATGCGCGGAACTCGACGAGCCGATCTTCACCCCGTCGACCAAAGCCGCCGAGGGCCACGACGAAAACATCTCGTTCGAGCGGATGGTCGAGCTCATTGGCGAGCAACAGGCCCAAGAGTTGCGCCGGCGGAGCATGGACGTGTTCCAGCGCGGCGCCGACTATGCCGCCGGTCGTGGTATCCTCATCGCCGACACAAAGTTCGAATGGGGGCAAACCGACGACGGACAGCTCATTCTCATCGACGAAGTCCTCACGCCCGACAGCTCGCGTTTCTGGCCGGCCGATGAGTACGAGCCGGGCCGCGGCCAGCCGTCGTTCGACAAGCAGTTCATCCGCGACTGGCTCGAAGCGACCGACTGGGACAAGAACAGCACCCCTCCGGCCTTGCCCGACGAGATTGTCATGAAGACACGGGCAAAATACGTCGAAGCCTTCGAGCGACTGACCGGCCGGACGTTTGGATAGCGGGCATTTCAAGACGCATGGGCTGATTGTCGCCATCCTGAGCGGAGCCAAGGGTTTCGTCTTTCGCGGGGGGAGAGATTCCTCGCTCCGCTCAGGATGACTGAGGGAACCGAGGATCGATGATGGGTTGGATAGGTTACATGTTCGGCGTGGTTTCGGCCTTGCTGATTGGAGTCTCGAAGACGGCCGTGCCCGGCGTGTCGATTCTTGGCATTCTGCTGATGACCGAGGCCTTTCCGAACAACGCCAAGCTGGGCGTGGGAGCCGTTCTGCCCGTGTTGCTCGTGGGCGACGTCATGGCCGTGCTGCGTTATCGTCGTTACGGTCAGTGGGACCGGCTGGTGCGGCTGCTTCCGTTTGTCGCAATCGGTATGGTCCCGGGGCTGCTCGTCTTGTCGTCGGCGGAGAAGAATGAATTGCGTCCTTGGATCGGCGAGGTCGTGCTCATGCTGCTTCTGATCGAATTGGGAAGAAGAGCCTTCTACAGCGAGCGCGTGCCGCGTCATTGGTGGGTGGCGGCCGTCGCCGGCATCGCGGCCGGCTTCAGCACGATGATCGCGCACGCGGCTTTTCCCGTCATGACCGTCTATCTCATGAGCCAAGATCTCTCGAAGGAGAAATTCCTCGGCACGGCCGCGTGGTTCTTTCTTATCCTCAATGTGACCAAGCTGCCCTTCTACGCTGGACTGGGCATGATCACGGCCGAGACGCTTCGTTTCGACATGTGGATAATTCCAGCCCTCTTCGGCGGTGCCCTGGCCGGCTATGCACTGCTGAAGTGGATCAACAAAAGACTGTTCGACGGCCTGGCATTAACCTTTGCCGGCGCGACGGCCCTCTACCTGATCCTCTCTTCGCGCGTCGGTTGACGTTTCGCCGCGGCTTCGACCTCGCGCCACACGCGTAGAAGATTGCCGCCCCAGATTTTTTCGACTTGCTCCTCGGAATACCCTCGCCGCAACAGCTCCACCGTAACGTTCAGGGCCTCGGAGTGATTTTCGAACCCCCGGACACCGTCGCCACCTCCGTCGAAATCGGTTCCGATCCCCACATGATCGATGCCCGCGACCGCGACCACGTGATCGATGTGGCGCATAAAATCGTCCATCTCGGCCGCCGGCGTTTGCCGATCGACGACCCGTATGCCGCGATCGTACTGGGCAATTTCGTTTTCGGTGCAATTCACGTAGTCGGGCTCTCCGTCCTTGACAGGCAGCCCGATTCGTTCCAACAGATCGCTGACGGCCTGCTGGCGCTCCGGCGTCGGCGTCTTGAGAAACGAGCCGACCACGTAGATTTGGATCACGCCGCCGTGGGCCGCCAATGCCTTGAGTTGTCGGTCGTCGAGGTTCCGCGGCGTGTCGAAACAGGCCCGCGCGCCCACATGCGTCGCGATTACTGGCGCCTTGCTCGACTTGATCGCGTCGTAGAACGATTCCCTCGAAACGTGGGACACGTCGATCATCATGCCCAGGCGGTTCATTTTGGCGACCACGCGTTCGCCAAATGCGCTCAGCCCGTGGTACGCCTGTTCCTTGTCGCCGAGTTCCTGGTTGGCGTCCAACGAGTCGCAAATTTGGTTATGCCCGCAGTGGCACAGGGTCATGTACCGGGCGCCCATCGCGTAGAGCTTTTCGAGCTTTGCAAGATCCGTTCCGATCGGATATCCGTTCTCGACGCCGATCATGACGGCGCGCTTGCCCGACCGCGCGATCCGCAACACGTCGGCCGGCGAGGTGGCCAGTTCGCATCGTTCCGGATAGAGACGGTCGGTCAGGCGATGAATGGCGTCGAATTGCTGGACGGCCGTCCGCCAGGCCTCGCGATATCCGGCCGCGTCCAACCGTTGCTGACGAGTCCAGACGGCAAGAAAGACGCCGTCGACGCCGCCCCGCTTCATCTTCACCAGGTCGCACTTCAGCTCGGGATGGTCGATGCCCGGGTCGAGCTTATCCGTGGCGTAGCGAGTGCCGGCAATGTCGACGTGGGCGTCGAGGGTGACGGCGCGATCGTGGATGCGTTGGGCCGTTGCCCGGCGACGGGCTTCAGCCGGCGCGATGTCTTGGGCCAGGGCGGGCAGCGTGGCGCAAAAAATGAAGAAGGCCGCGAGGAGTGCTTGCTTCGTTTTCATTTGGACAACGGCTCCGTGGGAGGGACGGTTCGTCTCGGCAAATGCTCGGGCAGACTCACCCAAGAAAACAGAGCAACCCCTGGAATGATCGAGCATTTCCAGGGGTTGCCACCATGTACCGACATTCATGTGGAGACGATCGGACTTGAACCGACGACCCCCGCCTTGCAAAAGCGGTGCTCTCCCAACTGAGCTACGTCCCCTGGTTACGCGCGAACTCCTAAATTTAGCATGTTCGACCGTTTTGGTCCAGCGGGTTGTTGGCCCCGGTGGAGTGTTCGTTTCTCTGGGGCACCGCCGCGCCATGCCACGGCCACCCAACTAGGCCGCCGGCCACCTCGTCGCTCACTCGACGGTTACGCTTTTGGCCAGATTGCGGGGTTTGTCGACGTCGCAACCCCGGGCCACGGCGATGTGATAGGCCAGCAGTTGCAGGGGGATAATGCTGACGACCGGCTGGAGAAACTCCTCGACCTCGGGCACTTCGATCACGTCGTCGGCCAACTCGGCGGCCTCCGTGTCGCCTTGGCAAACAACCGCGATGATTGGTCCGCCACGGGCTTTGATCTCCTGCATATTGGCCAAGACTTTGTCGTAGACCGTTCCCCGCGGAACGAGGAAGACGCTCGGCGTGTTCTTGTCGACCAGGGCAATCGGACCGTGCTTCATTTCGGCCGCCGGATAGCCCTCGGCGTGGATGTAACTGATTTCCTTCAGCTTCAAGGCGCCTTCCAGAGCCGTCGGAAAGTTGCCTTGCCGGCCCAAGTAGAGGAAGTTGTTGCAGCCCGCGTATTTCTCGGCAATCTGCACGACGCGATCGTCGGCCGCCAGCGCCTCGCGAACCTTGTCGGGCAATTCTTGCAGGCACTCGATGACTTGCATACCCCGCTCGAAGCTCAGGTGGTGCAGCCGCCCGAGGTGCAGCGCCAAGAGCGCCAACACGACGCATTGCGAGGTGAAGGCCTTGGTCGAGGCCACGCCGACCTCCGGGCCGGCGTGCAGGTAGATACCTCCGTCGGCCTCATTGGCAATGCTGCTGCCGACGACGTTGCAGATCGAGAGGGCCGGGTGGCCTTTTCGCCGGATCTCGCGCAGTGCGGCCAGCGTGTCGGCCGTCTCGCCGCTCTGGGTAATCGCAAACAGCAACGTATGGCGACCCAACGGCGGATTGCGATAACGCAGCTCGCTGGCATACTCGACGTCGACCGGAATCCTTGCCATGGCTTCGATCTGATATTCGCCGACCAGCGCGGCGTGCCAGCTGGTTCCGCAAGCCGTCATGAGGATGCGATCGACCTGATGGAGTTGTTGCGGGCTCAGGTTGAGCCCACCCAGCCGGGCCGTGGCCGCGTCGAAATCGAGCCGCCCCCGCATGGCGTTGGCAATCGACTCGGGTTGCTCGAAGATTTCCTTGAGCATGTAGTGTTTGAACGGACCCAAATCGACGTCGCCCGCCTGGAGTTCCAGCACCTCGACGCTGTGGCGCACGTGGCCCTGATCGCGATGAATCACGCGAAGCGAGTCGGCCGTGATGACGGCCAGTTCATGATCGTGCAAGAAAACAATCTTGTCGGTCCGCCCGGCCAACGGCGAGCAGTCGCTGGCGATGAAATGCTCGCCCGAACCGACGCCCACGATCAACGGGCTGCCGCGCCGGGCGGCGATCATCACCTCGGGATGGTCGACAAACAGAATCGCCAGACCATACGTGCCCTGAAGCTGGGCCAGGGCCGTTTCAACGGCCGTGACCAGCGGTTGATATTGGGCGGCCGCCATGTCCTCGACCGGCGGCTGTTTTGCCAGCGCGGCGGCAATCAGATGGGCAATCACCTCGGTGTCGGTATCGGAGTGGAACGTGAAGCCCTCCGACTGCAGCCGCTGGCGGAGCGCAAGAAAGTTCTCGATCACGCCGTTGTGGACCACGGCAACCGTGCCGTCGCCGCCGAGATGCGGGTGCGCGTTGGTCAGCGTGGGCGATCCGTGGGTAGCCCAGCGGGTGTGGCCGATGCCGATCTTGCCGAACGCGGGCGTTTCGGCCATTTGCTCTTCGAGACTCTCCACCCGACCAACGCTCTTGGCGATTGTCAGCGAATCGTCGGGCGTGATCGTGGCCACGCCCGCGCTGTCGTAGCCGCGGTATTCCAGGCGATGCAGGCCGGCGATCAAGAAATCGACCGCGTTTGCGTTGCCCACGTATCCGACAATTCCACACATGATTCGAGTGCCTTCTCGCAAGACGTGACCGGGCTTTATGACGACTCTCAGCCTGTAATTGTACCACCCTAATGAAGTGGTGGACGAGATTTGTCGTTATCCCGCCAGGAGAGGCGGGACCGGCGTGCAAATGCGAGAATCACCGCCAGCGAGCTCGATTCCCACGCAGTTCGACCGTGTTCAGGATGGCACGGTCGGACTGCGATATGGAATCGACCGGTGAGAGGGGGGGAACACCGGGTCTATTCGGATGACCCGTTCCGGCCATCCGTCGAAAATGCGATCATAGGTCGCAAGAAACGGTCACCGCTCGCGACAAACAGCGCCCTTCTTGACCTCCGCGAGGTGCGGCTTCAGCCGAGACGGCCACGCGTCGCTTATTTCGTCGGATCGCTACTGTTGAATATAGGGGCCGGGCCGGACCGACTCGCACGCGCCGATCGTTGCCGACGTCTGGCACGGCTGGCATGGATCGCACGGGTTGGACATGATCACTGGCGTTGTCGCAGCCGGCATTGCGGCGCCTCGCCACAGCCAATCGCAACAACGACATCCCGTCGCACTAGCCGTTAGCATCGCTACGGCCGACAATAACAGAAGCCTCTTCATCACTGTATCTCCCAACGAGACCTTACCTTGAACCCGACGTGGATAATGACGCTGTTGAACCGCGGCAAACACACACTCGCGGGTCCATTGCGTCAGCATTAACCATTCGGAGACCAACAACATCCTTTGGTACGCCGGCGGCGGCGCATATAGGCCGCACGCGAGCGAATCGACGACAGACTTGCGGCCACAAACCGTGCCGGGTGGGCATTTCCTAGGGGGGAGTCGCCTCTCGGGGTCAATCGCTTCCATCTTCCGAGGGGCCACGCCTTGATCCCTTCCGGTCCAGGGGCTCGCCGTGGGCCAGACAACTCTACACCATCCTGAATGATGTGCAAATGCAACGGCCGTTTTTTTCCAACACCCCGTTGTTTTTTCGCACCTTTGCCACGAAATATGGGCTAGATTTGAACAGACAAAACACGCTGATCGTCAAAGTCGCGCTCGTGGTCGAGTGGAGCGGAGGTGCGCCACCACCCCGCGCCGGCCGCTACTGCCAGGAAGCCCGTACTCCTTCAGACTCGAATTGTTGGCCATGATCCGATATCGCACCATTCTCTCGTCCATTGTTCTCTGCGCGTTTCTTGTGGCTCAAACCTCGGCCGGCTCGACCGCAGTTCAAAAAGCTCCCCAACACGAGTTGTGGATCATCAACACGCGGTGTGCTCCGTCATGCGGCGAACAACAAGTCCAGCAGGCAGAGATCGACTACCAACGATTCGATCCGAAACAAGGCTGGATCGATGCGGACGAGGCCGCCTTCATCGACACGGGTTCGGCCGACGTCCCCACCAGTCTCGTTATCCACGGCAATCAGGTCGATTCGTGCGATGCCATCCGCGAAGGGCGGTACCTCTATCGGCTTTTATGCCGGGCGGCCGAAGATCGTCCCTTCAGACTGGTCGTCTGGTCCTGGCCGGCAACCCGCATCCGCGGCCGGATCCGCCGCGACGTGCAAATCAAGGCCGCCCAGAGCGACGTCGAGGCCTATTATCTCGCGCGATCCGTCGATCGCATGAACGCTGACGTTCCCTTGGCAATGATGGGGCACAGCTTCGGTGCCCGCGTGATTACCGGCGCCTTGCACATTCTCGCGGGAGGTGAATTGGCCGGTCGCGCGTTGAAAGACCGGAAGAACCGGCCAAAACGCGCGGTACGCGTCGTTCTGATCGCCGCAGCGCTCGACAATGGCTGGCTCTTGCCCGGTTGGCGCAATGGGCTGGCTCTGCAGCAAGTCGATCGGATGTTGATCACGCAGAATAGCAGCGATCGTGTCTTGCGATGGTATCCGCGACTGTACGGCCGTCGCGGCCCCGAGGCGCTTGGGTTTACCGGCCCGGCGTGCCCCGCACAACTGGGCGAGAATCGC
>JAFGIR010000129.1 GCA_016929515.1 Pirellulales bacterium
ACGTCGATCATCATCCCGCGCGTACTGCTCGACGACCGGGAAAGATGAGGTGACGGGGCCACGCACAGCGCCGGCGCGGGCGTGTTGTCTTCAGGGGTTGCGGTTGGTTCTGTCATGGAGTCTCCGCCGTTTGGCGTCAGAGGATCGCTCCCCTTTCTTGCTTCTCACTTCTTTTTCACCTTGCCGATTCGGATCAACTGCACCAAGGGAATGCCGGCCGGGCACACAAACGCGCAACTGCCGCACTCCATGCACCCGGTGATGTGATACGAATCAAGCAACTCCAGGTTGTCCGACCGGACCGCCTGGGCCAGTTTGGCCGGCACGAGTCTCATCGGGCAAACCTGGACGCAACGCCCACATCGGACGCACGTGGTTTCTTTCGTCCGCTCGATCTCGCGCTCGGTCAGGACCGTGACGCCGCTGGTGCCCTTGGTCACCGGCACCTGAACGTCGCCCAGGGTGAAGCCCATCATCGGCCCACCGGCCACCACGCGCGCCGCGTCCTCGGTCAGGCCGCCGCAGTAGTCGATCAAATCGCCGTAGGTGGCCCCGACGGGCACGAGAAGGTTTTTGGGGTTCCGGATGCCGCTGCCCGAGACCGTGACAATGCGATGGGTCAACGGCTTGCCGCGGAGGACGGCCCGGGCCAAGGCGGCCGCCGTGCCGACGTTCATCACGACCACGCCGACATCCAACGGCAAGCCCCCCAAGGGCACCTCGGCTCGCTGCGCGGCCAGAATCAACTGTTTCTCGCTGCCTTGCGGATACTTGGTCTTCAGGACGCGAATCCGAACGTCGGTTCCCTCGGCCGACTTGCGCAATTGCTCGACGGCCTCGGGCTTGTTGTCTTCGACGCAGATCTCGACGGACTGCGCGCCGGTCGCCCGCCGCGCCAACAACGCACCCGCAACAATCGGCTCGGGCGCCTCGACCATCAACCGGTAATCGGCCGTTAGATAGGGCTCGCACTCGCAGCCGTTGATCAACAGCGTGTGGATCGGTTTCTTTTCGTTTCGGGTCAGTTTCACATGGGTCGGAAAGGCGGCGCCACCGAGCCCCACCAGACCGGCATTGCGGGCCGCTTCGGCGATTTTACCCGGTTCGTGCTTCTCAAGGTCGTCGTTCAGCCACGGACCGCCGTGGATGTCGTCCCACAGCGCGCGACCGGCCAACGGTTGCTCCTCGGCCGCCGTGACGCGGACGACCGGAACATGCCGGCCGTTGGGCAACGTGGCCATGGCGGCGCGACCGACCTTGCCCGAGACGCTCGTATGCACCGGGGCGGAAACGAACCCTTGGGCCTCGCCCACCAGGTCGCCCGCCGTGACCTCGTCGCGAGGCTTTCGGGTCGGCTCGCAAATGGCGCCGAGATGTTGGAGCAGGGAAATACGGACTTCGGCCGGCGTGGGCAGAACCTCGACCGGCGATTCGGCGGCCAACGACTTGTGCTCGGGCGGATGAACCCCGCCCGCAAAACCGTGCTTGGTCCGAAATATCGCTAGCGTCATGCGTTTCCTCCGGACCGATGCCGAATCCATCGCGCGACCAGGACCGACCCGGCCATGCCGAGAGCCAGGCCGCCGAGCGCGCCGATCAGTTGAGCTTCTGCCCGGCGACCCGCGACAACCGCGCCGAGGATGGCGAGCACCAGAGGAGCGAGAAACAGTCCCATCGCCGCCAACACAAATCGGCTGCCGCTCATCGCGGTCGGGTCGCTCTCGTCCGGGGTCGGACAGGCGTCGCCGCCGCAATGCGGACAGGCCGAACGATCTCGGGAACAAGGATGTGAATCAGTCTGCATGAAAATCGGATCGGGTTCGACAGCCACCGCGGGGACCACCGCCGGAAGGCCGTGATTCTCGGCATGGACGGCCGACCGGCCTGAGCATTAGCTGTCTGGGAGCCATTAGACACAAACCCTAACTTGTAACGATCTGGCCGCCAGCCGTCAAGCCAAACCGCTATCCGCCGGGCCCTAGGCCGCCCGAGATCCGTTCAGCGGCCCGTTTTCACGGTCATTCTGGCCGGTTCCCTGTCGATCGGGGGCCTACCTGCTCCTACCGAAGCGATAGAGAAACGAAGCCGGTCGGGAACGCGCGCTACACCGAACACGGAGCCACGCGGACGTCTCCGTAGGCAACCCATGGGCAATGATGCAAGCCGGTCGAATCTTTCGTCGGCAAGGTCTAGGGCATGGAGTACGCAGCCACCGACAAGACAACCACTTTTGTCGGCATCGTCATGCCGGCGAACCCGACGCGTCGCCCTTCGGACTCTCTGAGAAGGCTATACTTGGATGCAATGCATCAGACCGACGAGGTCCACCTTGTCGATGACCGCCCCCGTCATCGGGAAGTGGGAACCTCTCTAACCGACTGCCTTTGCCGAGGAGGGTTCCGTAATGACGGGACAAACAGACACGGGTTGCCCGACGCTGATCCAGTGGCAACCGTACTACAGCGTGGGCAATCGCTATCTCGACAATCAGCACCGGCAGATCATTTCGTTGGTGAACCGGACTTACCAGTCCATCTTGCTGGGCGAGGAGAAGGAAACGTTGCGTACGGTCATGAGGCGTTTGGTCGATTATGTTGACCATCATTTCCATGACGAAGAAATACTAATGCAAAAGCACGACTTTCCCGGTCTGGAAAGTCACCGAGCAGAACACTCGCGGTTGACCAAAGACACCCACGACCTGCAGCGCGCATGCTTGCAGGACGACTCCCCCAGCGCGCAAGAGGTGCTCAGCTTCCTGAAGCAGTGGTTTCTCACCCACGTCATCGGAGACGACAAGCAATACGCCAGCTACCTCAGCGAGGATGAGGTGCCGGTAGAGGTGTCGGCAAGCGCGCCAAAAGCCGAGGCGTTCTCGACGGCCGAGGTGTTGGAGCGATTCCGGAAGGAACAAGAAGACCCAACGGACGACGAATGAGCCGGCTATTCGTTCGTGCCGGTCTTCGTCTTCCGCTCAACGCTCGGCCGAACGACCGGCGTCGGTTCCTCTATTTCCGCGTGTTCCGTCGGCGTCAACTCCAGCTCACCCAAATCCAGCGGCTTCTCGCTCTTCCCGCTGGGCATCTCGGGCACGGTGAACGCGTGCGAAAGCGAGGCGATCACCTTGGGCGGGGCGACCCGACCTGACGGCGGCGCCAAGAGCGTTACCGACAATCGGTAGTCGCCGGCCGGGATATCGTCGAACGAAAACGATCCGTCGCGTTCGACCTTGGTGCTGCACGAGAATCGCCGATCGGCTATCTCCTGGGCGAAACGGCGCTGCACCTTTATGAAGTCCTTGCCTTGTGCCGTTTTTTGCCACGCCTCCAACCACGCCATGGCCGCCGCTTCATCGGTTTGCGGATCGATGTGTTTCGGCCAGGGAATCTGGAGCCCGGGCATCTCGCTCGGCCCGGCCTCGGCGAGCGTGATCATCGCATGGTGCCACACGGCGTCCGGTTTGAGGCCGTCGGGCACCCGCAGCTTGCCCACCACGGGTCGCCCCTGCCGGCCCACTTCGACGTGGGTCGTTTGGCCGGCCGGGCATTCCGCGAGGGTCGAATCGGCCGGAATCCAGCTCGACATTTCGCCTTGGCGGCTGACGATACATCGGGTGACGCGGACGCTACCCGGCACGACGTTCTCGAAAGCGAAGCGGCCGTCCTTGTCGGTCGTCGCGTGATAGTCGTAGTGCATCCTCGGTGTATCCCGGTCGGGCAACCCGGGCCGATCGAGCGTCACCATTTGGTCGGCCGCCGGTCGGCCACCGATGCGGACGACGCCCTCGACCCGGGCCCAGGGCTCCAGACGGATCGGCACGGCGGCCTCGAATTGCTCTTGCGTCACGTAGGCCACGCCCGACGGGTGAAGCACCATCAGGGCGAACACTTCGTCTTGGTTATCGCGAGGAGCCAGATGGAATCGTCCGTCGGTGCCGGTCACGGTCCGTTCGCACGTCGAGTTGGGCAAGACGTCGGTATTTTTGATGCTCGGTCCCAGGCTCGGGGTGCAGACGGCCACGGTTGCGCGGGCCGCGGGCCGGCCCTCGGGGGTCAGCACCACGCGGTCCGGGGTCGCGTCTTTGCGCAACGCGAAATTGAGCGTGACGTTTCCCTCGTCGAGCTTGAGCGTCCGCGAGGTGGCCGGCAGATACCCGTCGGCCTCGATGCGAAACAGGGCCGTCTTTCGCGACGGCGTCGAGTCACTCGACAGGAAATCCTTGCGGTACTGCCCGTCGCGCCCTTCGGACTGTCCGAAGTGGTTCCAAGCGATCGTCTCGCGCCCCGCGTGTCTGTCGCCGGGGGTGAGGCGGAATCGGGCGATCGGTTGCTTGGTCTCGGCGTCGATCACGCGGCCCGACACGCGTAGCACGTGGTCGTCGGCGCGCCGCATCGTGACGACGTTTTCAAGTTCGCCCGGCACGAGCCGGTGATCGCGGACATAGGTGTAGCCCGCGCGGTAGATGTGGAACTCCAGAGGTCCCTCGGGCGCGTTGGCCCAGGTCCACTTGCCGTGGGCGTCGGTCTTTCCACGTCCCGAAGGCAGCATGCCCATGACGTTATTCCCACGCCACGTCCAAAAGATCACCTGGGCGTCGTCGATCGGTTGGCCGTCGGCGTCGACAACCCGGACCCCCATCGGCTTGCCGCGAGAGAGTTTGAAGTCGACCGGATTCATGCCGCGCTCGATCCGCGCTTCGACGATCGCCGGGGCCCAGCCGTCGGCCGAGGCGGTGAGAAACGTCTCGCCCAAGTTGACATTCTTGATTCGGTAGGTGCCGTTTTCACTCGTCTTGGCCTTCGGAACATCGCTTCCAAAGCGATAGTCGTGGCATCGGACGGTGACGCCGGCGATTGGATGGCCGTCGACGTCGGTCACCTCGCCCTTGATCGACGGACCTTGTTTCATCACGAGCAGCCCGGTGGGCTTCTGGCCCTGCGCGACGGCGAATTGCGACGTCGGTTTGGTCACGCGCATGGCCAGATAATCGGGGTGACGCAACGAAATCTCGATATTATGAAGTGCGGCCGGGAAACTCGCATAGGTCCATTGGCCCTTGGCGTTGGTGCGCACACTGGCGCCCGAGCCCAGCGGCGAGGTTCGCTCGGGCCGCATCTTGATGTTGAACCCAGGGTTGACGCGGGCACCGACGATCGGGTTGCCCTGGGCGTCCTGAACGACGCCACCGACCGTTTGGCCCGGGTCGAGGTGGACGGTGTACGCCTCCGGGATCGGGTCGGCCACGTTCGTGTTCTCCCAGTCGGCATAGAACGGCGCGTAGCCCGGCTTGACGATATTGAGTGTGTAGAAAGCGGGTGTCTTTTGCGGCACGTCGAGTCGGACCTGGCCCTTCTCGTCGCAACGGTGACGGGAGAACTTGAATCGGCCGCCAGCGACCTGCCAAATCCGCCGCGTGACCCGGGCCCCAGCAACCGGGCGGTCTTGGTCGTCCAACACGGTCAGCAACAGCGAGCGAGCGGGTTTGCCGGCCGCCTTCGTTTTGGGGGTGCTTGGCGGGATGGTTTTGGCGTCGTTTGGCTTTGGTTCTGCGGCTGGCGGGGTCTTGTGGTCGGCACTGCTGGACAAGCCAGCAGTGGCCCCCGGCGACGTGGGGGAATCGTCCGCATCGACGGACTCAACGTTTCCCGGTGGGCTCGGCTCCTTGGCCGGCACGTCGACCGCCCGAATCGCGCCGACCAGCAGCAGCACCAGGCTGGTGACGCCGACCAGCACGCAGCCGGCCTTGATCGAAAGCGGCGCGCGGCTCGCGCCGGGCCGGAGCACGTTGCGTATCCGCGTCTCGATCGGCCGGCGCGTCGCCATCGACACGGCCGCGCCGAGCAACGGCGAGCGACCCGCCAATTGGGCGGCAAACCCCAACAAGTGGTGGGCGTAGGAACTCGGCCGCTCGCCCAATCGCAACACGGCGTCGTCGCAGGCCACCTCGCGCTCCCAACGCAATCGCCGGCCGGCTATCCAAATCAGCGGATGGAACCAGTAAAAGACGGCCACGCCTCGCGCGACGGTTTGCCAAAACACGTCGCGCCGGGCCACGTGGGTCAACTCGTGGGCCAGCACCACGTGCCGAACCTCGTCCGACCACGCTTCATGACCGACCGGCAGGACGATCCGGGGTCGAAACCAGCCGGCCGCCGAGGGGACGGTCGTCCGGTCGCTTTCGACCATCGCGACCGGACGGCGCAGACCAACCCGCTCGCTCATCTCGTCGACCAACGTCCGCCAACGCGGGTCGTCGACCGTCCTCGCCCGACGCAAAAACCACTGTGTGCAAACCAACGTCCCGAAAAACGCGATCAGCCCCCAGCCCACTCCCACGGCCCAAAGGCCAACCAACACAACGGGCCATGGCAATAGCTCGCCAAATCGCTCGACCCAACCGGGCCCTCCGGCCGCGGGCACACCGCAACCAGGCCCCGCAGCGGCGGCGGTCGCCGGCGATGCGTCGATCGAGGCAGTTTCGGTCTTTGGCTCCGGTTGCCCGGAAACGTCCGGTGCGAAAGACTCAGTCTCCCCCAAATCGGGTGAATCGGCTCCATCGTCGGGCAATTCGGCCGACGGAGCAACGGCCGTGAGTTGGGCGGTCGGCGGACCGGCCTGGGCAATTGTCGGGCTCTCGGTGGACACGTTGATTGGTAGGAGTTGCCCCAACGCGACGCCCGGCAGGGCCATGCGTAACACGGGCAGCGCGAGCAGGCCGACAATGGCCACCGTCCAGACGCCATGACGCAACGCGGCCGACGCACGACGCATCGCCAGACAGACCAGACCGGCCGTGCTCAACACGACCGTCGCGTCGAAGGCCAATTGAACGACCAAAGGCCACGCGGCATCGGCCCAATTTCCCAATCCCGAGGATGCGAGCAAAATCATGATTATCTGCCCTCCTGTCTGGCCTGCTCGACTAGTTTGCTGATGCGGTCCCACTCCTCCTCGCTGAGGCTATCGGCCGACACCTCAAGCAACGCGGCCATCGCCTCGCCCGGCTGGCCCGAGAAAAATGTCGCCAACAGATTGCGCAAGGCCGATCGCCGGGCCTTTTCCTTCGGCATGGCCGGGCGGTAGAGATAGCGATTGCCGTCGCGTCGTGATTTGAGCACGTCCTTTCGAACCAGCACGCCGAGCATGGCCCGAACGGCCGAGTAGCTGGGCGGGTTGGCGAGCCCTTCGAGGACTTCCGCCACCGAGGCTTCGCCCAACCGATAGACGGTTTCGACAATTTGCCGTTCTCGTTTTCCGAGATCCAGCGGGGACGGTTTGGTCATCGAGTCACCTCCGTGGCCGGCCGCGAGCGTGATTTCTTCGCTTGGTGTGCTACTTAAACAGCACGTGCTAGTAGATTAGCAGTCCTGCCGGTCCATGTCAATCGAAAAATTCCTTTCGCCCGGCCGATTTTCTGAAATCGACTCGCGAGCCGGGCTCCGTGCGGGTCGGCTGATGCCGGTGAAACGGTCGAATCACAGGATCATGCCCCCCCTCAGAAGACGATTCTGTTTTCGAGGCACCTCGATGGGCTGGGCCCAGCCTGCGCTTCTTTCGGTATTGCGCGAAAGGACCGCTCCCCAACGATCGCGGCTCGGTTTTCATTGATCGGATGCGTCTGAAAGCAAGTCACCGGGTCAACCGTGCGGCATCGGCCCTTTTGACCGACCCACTCCTTGAAGAAATCCGGTTCTTTGGCGGCGCGGGATCTGCCACGCGCGCCGAAAAGGGGCATGGACAACCGTCCGCGTGGCCGGATTGGG
The DNA here is from genome assembly GCA_016929515.1 of Pirellulales bacterium. GTDB lineage: Bacteria > Planctomycetota > Planctomycetia > Pirellulales > Thermoguttaceae > UBA11386. Next base: position 7,764 of record JAFGIR010000129.1, read on the forward strand.
CTGGTCGGCTCCGGGGTGCGTGGATTCCAAAAAAATCGTCTTCCACAGGAACCCCGGAAGGCTATACTTAACCTCTTGGTCGCGTCTCTCTCCCTTGACGTCTGGCTGGTCAATCGTCGGGCCGTTGGCGGCGGAAAAGCCGCAAAAACGGGGCTTCCATGGGTCGTCCTCTGGTGATTGGCCGTGCGGGTGTCGACGGAAACGATTAGCCCTGCAACTGGGTCGCTCTTCGACCCACAGGCCCTCGTGGTGAACCATCAGCCTCCACCGGATTGCAACCCCTCACGACGCGAAGCCCCTAATTTTATGCTGGCTGGGCTACCGCCGCGCGCGGCCGTGGGCGTGCTTCTTCCGGTCTCTCGGAGCCTGGCGATGCAAGTAACGTCGCGACACACAAGAAAAGGCCGGCCTCGGACGAGACAACCGTAAACGCGAGACAACCTCAAGAGGAAGGAGGAACGTGGTGAACATCCGGGTTGGAGAATTGGGCTTTCTGAAATACCTGGCTCCGCGGTTTCAGATACCCACGCCTGAGTTCGTCGTCGAGCCGGTTGCCCAATCGGTCGTGAAAGAGAAATTGGAGAGGTGGGGCTCCGGGATCATCAAGCCGGACGTGCTGACGGGCAAGCGGGGCAAGGCGGGCGTGGTCCGCATGGTCACCGACTACCGCCAGGCCGTTCGGATGCTCAAGCAGGTGGCGGCCACGGAGGTTTCCGGGCAGCAGCCTCGCACGGCCTACATGGTCCAGGCGGTCGCGGCCGACTGGGAGGTTTTCTCGGCCATCACCTACAATTCGCGGCTCCTCGGACCCTCGCTGACGGTCTCGCTCGAAGGGGGTGTCGAGATCGAGGCGGTCGACGAGTCGAAAAAAATAACGATTCCGGTGAACGTTTTTCGCGGACTCAACGCCTACGAGGCCTCCGAGGTCCTCTCGAAGCTGGGGCTCGACGGCCGGCCCAACGCCACTTTGGCTCGCTGCCTGGTCAGCCAGTGGGACATGTTTATCTCGACGGGCATGCTCAGTTGCGAAATCAATCCATGGCGGGTCACCCAAGACGGCGGTGCCTACGCCTGCGACTTCAAGGCTATGTTGGACCAAAACAACCGCAAGGCGCACGACCTGGGCATTCGTTGGCCTGAATATCCCACGAACGAGACGCCGTTCGAGGAGGAGATGAAGACGTGGGCCGCGTCAAGCTACCGGGGCCAGGCCCACGTGTCCGATCTGGGGGGTAAGAAGATCTTGCCGATCCTTTTTGGAGGCGGGGCCAGCACGATCATCATCGAGACGCTCAGCCAACTGGGTGGCGACCCGATCTTCCTGTCCGACTTCGGCGGCAACCCACCCTATGAGCGGATGAAACGAACGGCCGCCATCTGTTTCAAGCACTGCCTGGCCAACGCTTCGCTCCTGCTGATCCTCGGCGGCAAGGCGAACAACACCCAGATCGACGTCACGTTCGCCGCCATCGGCGACGCGTTGCAGGAATGGATCGACGAGCACGGCCCGATCTCGATTCCCGTGGTCGTCGGCCGCGGAGGTCCGGGATTGGTGCAGGGATTCGGCCATCTCAAGGAGACTCTAGACAACTTGTCGATGCCCTACGTCTTCTTCGGCCCCGATACGCCCATCACGATGGTTGCCGCCTATGCCGCTGAACTGGTTCGAGCAGCCGAGCAACCCGAGGAAGAAGGAGAAACCCCATGAGAGCGCAATCCCTCGAAGACCTCCTCAAAAAGGGCGACCGCGTGGCCGTCTCGAACATCACCGGCCGCGAAGCGTCCAACGTCTCCTATGTCTCTCAGATGTACTGCGGCAACGTCGTCGCCGGCTGGTCGCTGGGCAAGGGAGGGCAAACGATCCGCGTGCCCGCCGGCAACGACATTCCCGTCTTCGGCCAGTTCGACGAACTGATCGACGGCTTGCCCGAGGACCAGAAGCCGAACAAAGTCGTGGTCTACTCCCCGCCCGAGGCCGTCTACGGCGACGTCAAGGAAGTGATCGAACACGGCAAGGACTGCGTGGACACGATCTTCGTGATCACCGAGAACGTTTCGGTCGAGGTCACGGCCAAGCTTCGGCGGCTGTGTGATTTGGAAAAATTCGACATCCTCGGCTGCAACACGCTGGGCGTGATCAACGCGCACGACGCGGTTCGCGTCGGCGCGGTCGGCGGCGACTCGCCGGCCGAGGCCTTCCTCCCCGGCAGTGCGTGCATCATTTCGAACTCGGGCAACATGGTCAACACGATTGCCAGCTACCTTCAGTCGGCCGGGCTGGGTGTTTCGCACGGCATTTCGACGGGCAAGGACCCCCTGATCCTCACGCCCTTGAAGGAACTGCTCGCGCTGGCCGAGAAGGACCCGAAAACTCGGCTGACCGTCCTCTACGTCGAGCCCGGCGGCGTGTACGAACTCGAAGCCATCGAGCGGGCCCGGGCCGAAGGATTCCAGAAGCCCCTGTTGGTCTACGTCGCCGGTTCGTTTGCCGAGGGAACCGACATCTCGCTGGGTCACGCGGGCACGGTGGTCGACGGGCTGCACACGTCGGCTTCGGCCAAGATGGCCCTGTTCGACGAGTACTTCGGCCTGCCCGTGTTCGATCCCGAGAACGCCAAGGAATTCGGGAGCATGCTGGTCGAGACGCGCCGGGGATTACGGGTGAACACGCTGCATGACCTGGTGCCGGCCGCCGCGACGCTCATGTCGGCCATGCAGTGGGATTCCGACATGATTCCGAAGAGTCCCCTGGTGCTTCGGCCTTGGTTGGTGGGGCTCGGCTCGTTCACGAAGAAGCTGCCCAGCCATCTCGTCCCCCACGTCGACACGATCATCGAACCCTATGCATCGTTGATCAAGAAATACATTCACTCGGGACTTGGCCAGATTCCGACGCGCCAGTCGATGCGCCATGCCTCGCACGCCTCGTCGAACGACGGCGTGACGCCGCGGATCTACGGCTACTCGGTGATGAACCTCATGCGGCAAGGTTCGTTCGTCGAGGCGATGCTGCTCTATTGGCTGGGCCACCCCGTGCGCCATCCGTTCGAGTCGCACCTGGTCGAGATGTGTTTGACGGCGGCGCTCACCAATGGGCCGGGCACGATTTCGGCGCAGGCGGCCAAATTGTCGGCGTCGGCCGGCAACAGTCCGAACACGGCCATCATGGCCACGCTCGGCGCGATCGGCGAGATCCACGGCGGCAACGGGAAAATGGCCGCCAAGCTGCTGGTCGACGTGTTCGGCAACACCGAACTGACCAATCCGTACGACCGCAACCACGGCGTCGAGCTGGACAAACTGGCCACGAAGTTCGTCTCGAAGTTCAGAAAAATCAAAGCGGCCGCCAAGGAAGCCGGCATCGATTACAAAAAGGTGCCCTGCCTGGGCCACCCGGTCTTCAACACCGAGGCGGTCAACTACGATCCTCGCGAACGCGTCATCCATGCCTATCTCGAAAAGAACGGGTTTTACAACGTGTTCTTGGACTTCTACCACAAGCTGGCCCAGGAACTGCTGAACCAGCAGGCAACCAACAAGATCCACGCGGTGAACGTCGACGCGGCTATTACCTGCGTCCTCATGGGCATTGCCTGGCCCTCGCTCGTCGAAAAGAAGATTACGGTCGAGCGGGCGTTGGATCTGCCGTTTCTCGCCTTCGCCTTGGGACGCGCCGCCGGCGGCGCCGGTGAATACCTCGACCACCGCGAGACGGGCACGACGATGGACATGCGCGTCCCAGTCAGCGAGTGCCGAACCCTGGGCCGGGCGAAAGACTGAAAAACCTCTCAGCACCGCACCGCCGAGCATTCGCGAAAACTCCCGGTTCCCAATCGTCGTCAATCGACCCGATCTTCCAACTCCTCCCAACGTTCGTAGAACGCGGCGAGGCGAGCTTCGAGATCCTTCAGGCGAGTTTGTTGCGCGGCGATCCGGTCGCCCGGCTGCTGGTAGAACGCGGGCTCGGCCATTTGTGCGTGCAGTCCGCTGATTTGATTGTCGAGTTGCTCGATCGTCCGTGGCAATTCGGCCAGCTCGATCTTCTCTTTGTACGTCAGCCGGCGTTTGCCCGACGGGCTTTCGGCCGCCAACGTTCCCTTGCGCGGCGCGGCCTTGCGGGGTTGGTTTTCGGGCGTTTTCTGGCGGGGCCGGTTGGCTCGTTGGCGCTGCCAGTCGTCGTAGCCGCCATTGTATTCTCGCACCATCCCGTCTTCGAAGACGATCGTGCTGGTCACGACGTTGTTGAGGAACTGTCGATCGTGGCTGACCAGCAATACGGTCCCCTGAAACTCGACAAGACGCGATTCGAGCAATTCGAGCGTTTCGGTGTCGAGGTCGTTGGTCGGTTCGTCGAGGACGATGACGTTGGCCGTCTTGGCGAAGAGCTTGGCCAGCAACACGCGATTGCGCTCGCCGCCCGAGAGAAACCGGACAAGTGTCCGGGCCCGTTGGGGGCTAAACAGGAAGTCCTGCAGATAGCCCAGGATGTGGCGAGACTTGTCGCCGGCGCCGACCGATTCGTATCCGTCGCCGACGTTTTCCTGGACGGTTCGCTCTTCGTCGAGTTGCTCGCGAAGCTGGTCGAAATAGGCGACCTGCAAGTTCGTGCCCAAACGAACGGTTCCCTGTTGGGGCGGCAGTTGGCCGAGCAGGAGCCGCAGAAGGGTCGTTTTTCCCGCGCCGTTGGGTCCGATCACGCCGATCTTGTCGCCACGCATGATCGCGGTCGAGAAGCCGCGAACGATCGAACGCTCGCCGTAGGCAAACGAAATCTCGGCAACCTCGGCCACGAGATTGCCGCTGCGACGTCCTTCCTGAATGGCCAGTCGAACACTGGCCGGGCTCGATCGCCGGTCGGCGCGTGTGCGTCTCATTTCTTTCAGCGCTCGCACGCGCCCTTCGTTACGCGTGCGGCGCGCGAGGATGCCCTGACGAATCCACTTTTCTTCCTGGGCCAGGCGTTTGTCGAACAGGGCGTTTTGCTTCTCTTCGGCTTCGAGCGCGGCCTCTTTTCGAACGAGAAACGTGTCGTAGTCACAGGCCCAGTCGAACAAGTGTCCCCGATCGATTTCGAGAATACGGCCGGCCAGCTTGCGGAGGAACACGCGATCGTGCGTGACGAAGATCAGCGTGCCACCCCAGCGACCGAGAAACTCCTCGATCCAGCCAATCGCGTCGATGTCGAGGTGGTTCGTCGGCTCGTCCAACA
>JAFGIR010000130.1 GCA_016929515.1 Pirellulales bacterium
CACCGCGCCGCCCGCCGCAACCTCGGGCGTGCTTTTGGTCTCGAACGACGCCGCGTATCGAGCGCAACGCGATTGGTACGTGTGGATCTCGGACCACTATATTCTCTTCTGCTGCACGGTGGCCGCGGCCATCGCCATTCCGTGCGCGATCATCGATTCGGAAAACCACGGAGCGCCCGCGTCGCCGTAGCGGGGTGTTTCGCGGGGGTGCCGCTGCCGGCGAGGGCCCGGGGTGGCACGCGGCGGGGGAAAATCGATCTGTTTTCACGCGCTCGATTTTCCCGGCAGACTCTCCTCCAACGTCTCTCGACGTCCTACTCCGCACGGCCCAAGCGCGATGCGTCGGGGCCGTGCGAGCCGGCTCCGGAAAATGGGGTGGCATTTCTCGCGCGGCGGGCGTATACTGCCTATCGTGGGGGGCTCCAACCGGGGTTCGATGGGTCGGTCCTCACTTTCTCCGCAAAGATCGGCACCTAGGATGCCGTATGGATACGATTCGCTATCGTTGTGACTATTTCGACCGGCACCACGCCGTGACAAATCGCGTTTAATGGAACAGGGTCTCGGGGGGGACGCGGCGTCGAGTGTGGCCACGCATCGCTTGTGTTCGTCTCTTTCTTGGGAGGCCGAACCATGAAGAACCAGGTCCGTGAAGAACCCAAAATCGTCTCCGCCGCCGAGCGGCAGATGCAAGCCTGGGCACGCTCGGCCGAGATGCACGAATCGCTCGGTTCGGCCGGCGAAGCCTCGTCGGCCGCCACGCACTTTGGGCCTTTTCTGACCGTCTCGCGCGAGCACGGGGCCGGCGGTGGCGCGATCGCCGAGATGGTCGCCAAGAAGCTCGGTTGGGAGGTGCTGGGTCGAACGCTGTTGGACCGGGTTGCCTCGCGTTATCAGCTCTCGCGACCCCTGCTCGAACTGGTCGACGAAACCAAAGCCAGTTGGGCCCACGACGTCCTCGGCACGTGGATCGATCCGCGCGTCATTTCGCACGAGAAGTACATTACGCACCTCCGACACGTCGTGGTTGCGGCGGCGCAGTGCGGCCGCGTGGTGTTCGTTGGACGCGGGGCGCAGTTCTTTTTGCCGGCGACGGCCGGCATCGCCGTGCGGATTGTCGCCCCCGAGGCATATCGCGTGGCCGAACTCGCCGAGCGATACGGCTGCGATGAGAAACAAACGCGGCGACGCATGAAGGAAGCCGACACCGGGCGGCGCGACTTCGTCGCTCGTTACTTTCAACGCGACATCGACGACCCGCACCTGTACGATCTCGTAATCAACGTCGTTCACCATGGACCGGCCGCCGCGGCCGAGATGATCTTCCAGCTTTGTTCCCGACTCAAAACGGTCCGCGCCTGAGAAATCGTTTCCGAAGATTCCGCTATTGTTGTCAAGAATATCTGTTATCAAGTGAGAGGGCGACCATGACGAAGATGGCCACGGTACAAGCCCAGCAGATGTGGGAGTACATGAGCATTACTCGCAAAACGGCGGACTTTCTGATTGCCGAGTTGAACGAGGTTGGCAAACTCGGCTGGGAACTCGTCAACGCAGCCTACCATAGGGATCTGAAGAGCGTCGGAGGATCCTACAGTTGGACCGCCGTCCTCAAGCGCCCCCTGGTGATTCAATCGCAACATCGGCCGCCCGAATCGACCGCCGGCGCGAACGCCACCGCCGAGTTGGCCGCTTCGGAGGAAGACGCCGACACGAGCATCTTCGATCTGCAACCCAGCGAAGACGAACCCGAAAACACCGGCGATCACGCCAGCTAGGGCGCATTCCACGCCACTGGCGCGACGACCTCCGAGACCGGGCAGCACGGCTTGCCGCTCAATGTCTCCACCGCTTGGAACATGGTTGGAAACGATCCGTGGCGCGCGGCGCCATTAGAGGCGAGGCGCGTCAAGGTCAGAGTCGTCCGTAGGTTGAGGCCCGCTCCGGCGCTAGCGGCAGCACTTCTTGAACTTCTTTCCACTTCCGCACGGACACGGATCGTTGCGGCCCACCCGCTGAGCTCGTGCAACGGGTGCCGCCGCTGCCGGGGATTTGTCCGAGGTCAACGACCGGTTGTAGGCCGTCATGAACTCGACAAGTCCCTCTTCCGATGTCATGTCGTAGCCGGCGTTCTTCCCCAACATGAACATGGACTTGGCCATGCCGAAATTTGATGAGTTGGACAACTTCGCTTCCAGCTGGGCGACCAGGCTATCCGTCTTGAGCCACTCGGCGATCAATTTCGCCTCGGGCAGTCCGTGGACGCGGTCCAGGTACTCCCAGAACAGGGCAAGTTCGCAGACGATCGACGCTGCCGCATCCGGTTCGGTCGAGACTTTGCGTGGCACGTGGCCGAGAACGAATTCTCTGACACTTTCGAGCGTCATATCGTCGACAATCTCGCCGAGATAGTTGATGCCGAATTCGAGAAGCATGCCAGACCATCCCAGATCGCCGTGGCGGTCAACCACTCGCTGGGCCTCGGCCGACTTGGAAAACGTTTTGTATGCTTGCTCGTAATAGGCGTGCTCGGCGTTGTGGTCGATCTCGTCAAACGCGAAAATGGCCCGAGTGGAAAAGACGCCGATGCCCATCTGTCCTTGAAATTGTTCGAGCGAATTGTAGGGGTTCTCAGGCATCTTCAGTCCCAAACCTTCCACCCCCAACTCCCGTCGAACCTCTTCCCAGTTGCCCATCATTCCAACGTCAACAAGATTGCCTGCAAATGCTCGCTCGATAGGCTCGGCCGCCTCAACGGCCCGCAACTCAACCAGTTCCACGAGCAACGTCGTGTTGAACTCGACATCTTCGGCGGCGGCGCCAGCCATCATTTCCGCCAGGCAAGCGACAATGCGATCGCGCGTGTCCGCATGATAGTCGGCCACACGGCGCAGTCCGCGTGCCGCAATCGAGCGAACGAAATCCTTCTCACCGGCGTCCCCGGCAAGGCAAGTCAGTGCCTCGATGGCGGATTCCCCGACCTTGCCGAAAACGTGCGGCAATTCTTCCGATACCCAGTTGTCGAACTCGTCGTCCAACTCACGCAGAATGTCGACTAGTGGTTCCACCGCCGCATCGGCCTTCAAGTCGGCCAGTGTCCTCCAGGCCGTCACCGGCAGCAATTCGGCTTTGTCCTGGTCAATGTTCGGCCCGTCCGTGTCGCTCGGCCAGTCCAAATCGTCCCATTTCCGCGCAATGTCGATCAGACCGGGAATATCTTCAGCCGAGACGCGACACGCCGCCACGTAATAGCCGTCTCGGTCTTCCCAGTCATCCAGATCGCGAGGACTCTCTGCTGCGTACAAACGCTCGACAAGCGACGCTTCTTGGGTCATGAGGGCACCTCCCTGACAACGATCCTCGATACAGACGACGACCGTCCCGGATTTTTATCCTTGCGACGCCATCCGACAATCCGAATCAACGCCGCCATTTCGAGCGGCACCGAACTCTCCAACCCAGTGATGGCTGCCGGCCAGCGCAATATGGGATGCGGAGCGAAATCCGGGAAACGCGTACATTCCCACGGGCAAACGGCATGAGTAACCGTGGGAGGCCAGGATTCGGCGACTGCTCCGACCATCCTCCCCTAGTCCCTTCTGCGTGGCCGAATCCCCAAAAGTCATGATTGCTGAGAAAGAGCCCCCCTGTCGCGCCGCAAGTCGCTGCCAGAACTGGCGATAGAACGCGAAAAGGCCGACGCCTCTCGGCATCGGCCTTTCGTATAACCCGACGGTAGGCCAGTTTCGCTACCGTCAAACCAAGTGGCGGGGACAGGATTCGAACCTGTGACCTCGAGGTTATGAGCCTCGCGAGCTACCGGGCTGCTCCACCCCGCGTCAAATAAGCTATTCTGCCAACCAGATAGGTACCGACAGAGAATATCGGCAACGTGGCGTGCAATAGAGATATTCTACCACTTCTTCGGCTATCGTCGAGGGGAACGATAGTTTTTTCGTTCGGTCGTCTCTTTCGCCCGCAAATCCAAGGCATCAAACTGCTTCCGTGCTGGAAAAGGCATGCGGAATGGGCCGATCGACAAGACCGCCTACCGTTTGATTGTCGAACTCTAGAGTAGTGAGTAGACTAGGAAAATGTGGCGGTCGGTGGCCGCGTGTCGTGGGGACCCCCGCGAGCATTGCGGTCCGCATGGCACGACGGGGGGTGCCCAAGCCGAGAAATCGGCCGAATCACCGAATCCATGCCGCAAGCGTTCCTGGACAAACGGAACGAACCGAGCGACTTCCGACCGAGTCCACTTCCGACCGGCTCGATTCGTGTCGGCGGGCCGAAATCGAAGAGAGATAACACTCATGACGCGCCAGGGGCCCCGAGAGCCGCCGATCGGGCCAAGAGCCGGGGGGCCACCGCTGCCGACTGGCCTTGGCGATGACCGCCTGCAGGAGGTGGTCGCGCGCGCCGGCTCAGGTGGGCCGGGCCGGAGTTCGCCCTCGCGCGCCAATTTGCCGCCGAAGCCGATTGCCGATCGGCCGCATGACGATTTGGCCGAGCAGGCGATCAAGACGGCTCCGCCCTGGCTGCTCAGCGCGGTGTTTCACATGAGCTTGATGATTTTGCTCGGCGCGCTGTTGCTGCCGTCGCGGCCCGACACGCGAATCCGGCTCGAAGCGGCCGTCTATGCCGAGCAGTTGGGCGATCAGTTGGACTTCGAGTCGCCGTTGGCCGGCGACGATCGCGACGAGAGCGACGACTCGGCCGTTACGGCAAAACACGTGCTTGAGGTCGACAATCCCTTTGCCGCTCCGCCCGAGATGGAAATCCGGCCCGACGGCCACACGGCCACCAGCACGATCAACGCGCCGACGATGGGCGTTGCCTTGCTGGGGCGCAACGAGGGCATGAAGCGTTCGCTTCGCGGTCGCTACGGTGGAACCGATACGACCGAGGCGGCCGTCCAGTTGGGTTTGAAATGGCTCGCCCGAAACCAAATCAAGTCGACCGGCGCGTGGAGTCTGACGGGCCCGTATCGCAACGGCGGGGCGATCGAAAACGATTCGGCCGCCACGGCCATGGCGTTGATGGCGTTCCTGGGCAACGGTCACACCCACCAGGGCAAAACCGAGTACACCGATAACGTCCGCCGGGCGCTCAACTGGCTCCTGGGCCAGCAGGACGCCAACGGCAACTTCTTTCACGACGGCGGATTCAACCATCGATTCTATACCCAGGCCCAGTGCACCATCGTCGTGTGCGAGCTGTTGGCCATGACCCGCGACGAGTCGTTGCGCGAACCGTGCAAGAAGGCCGTTGAGTATCTGCTCGATTGCCAGAGTGATTTGGGCGGCTGGAAGTATCGGCCCCAGGGGAGCAGCGACGTTTCGGTTACCGGCTGGGTGGTGATGGCTTTGCAGAGCGCGCGGA
>JAFGIR010000131.1 GCA_016929515.1 Pirellulales bacterium
ATCGCCATGCGCGTGCGGTAGATGGCCTTGTTGCCGAGCCACGTGCTGTGGAATTCTCCAGAATCGAGATAGACGACCATCTTCCGCGGCGCTTCGTCTAGGACGGTGAAGTTTACCTCGACCGAGAGCTTCGCGGCCTGTTCGAAACACTCGTGATCGTTGCCGATGTAAAGCCCTCGCACGGCGAGACTGCCGTCGTCTCTGGGACCAATCACCGTAAGCACGAACACCAGCGGCAGGTGGCTGCAGAAATGCTCCTGGGCGTAATTCAAAATCCGTCGCAACGGCGTGTCGGCCCGGCCCATCATCCGTTCCATGCCGTAAGCCGCGCCGATGAAGTGGCTTTCGTTGATGCCCTCGACCCCGCCGGTGCCGACGAAAAGGTTCTTGTTGTAGTTGGCCATGCCGATGACTTCGTGCGGCACGACCTGCCCGATCGACAGAACCAAGTCGTGACCGCCTTCCCAAATAAGCCGGTTGAGCTGGACCGGCCACGGCTTGGCGTAAATCCCCTCGGTCGCCTTCGAAACGAATTCAGCCGGTACCCGGCCAATGGTGACCACGTCATTGCGGAAGTCGTGCCGGCGGATGAGCGATTGGGGCAAACCCGGGAACATCTTTTCAAGCTGTTTGTCGGACATCGCCACGTGTGTGCCCAACGCCGGGATGACGTCCGCCAGCCGGGCGCCGTAGTACTCGTGAACCATGCACGTCAGCGGGCCGGCCATGCTGTGGGCCCGGGTCGAGTCCGGCGGAATGGCCAGCACTCGCTGCTTCGCGCCGAGCGCGTCCAAGACCTGGAACAACGCGGCTCGCATCTCGTCGCGGCTCAGATCGGTGGTCGGGGAACCTTGAGCGAAAAAGGTCGTCATTTTGCGGGTTCCTGCGGGCTGTTCGTCGGCTGGTCTCGACGTCGCGCGAGCATTCGGCGGATGTCGGCAAGCGGTAGACTGATGCTCGCAAGGTACCCCGGAACCGCGACCTTGTCACCAAGGACCCATTCGTTCACGCCTCGCCGTTGAAAATCACGAACCATGGCGAGAATCGTCTGGTCGGCCAGCTTCGGATCGACCCTATCGAGCGTGAAGACGAACCAGCCGACCGGCGTGGCCCAGTAGCCGCCGTTCTGATACCGATCACGATACGGGCAACCTTCCCAATACGTTCCTCGCGGCAGATGGCGAATCTGGCCGTGTTCGACGAGTTCGCCGTAATGGTCGCGGAAATAGCGAGCAATCGACAATGCCTGTCGTCGATCGGCCACGCCGAGCGAAACGGCAAAAGCCGATCCCCAGATGTCCGGTTGGTTGCACTTGACCGTGGCCGCGCGAAACAGGCCCCACTCGGGATTCCAGAACACGTCCCGGATTTGCTTCGCGACACGTTCCGCTTCGCTCGACCAGCGCCGCGCCTCTTCGGGTCGGTCGAGTGCCTTGTACAGGTCGGCCATCTGGCGGCTGGCTTGGACGTAAAGCAATGAGCAGAAAAGCACGTCTCCCTGTTTGGGAATCGAATCGGTGAAACCGTAGGGACAGCGTTCCTGACGTTTGCCCGGCTCGATGTGGACCAAACCCGTTTCGGAATTGCGGGGCACGGCCCCCATGGCCAGTTCGAGTTTGTCGATGATCGATCGAAGCAAATCGAGATCCTTGGTTTGCCGGAACGCGTGCCAGGCAACCGCGACGGTGAACGGCGAACCGTCGGCCACCGCATGCGCGCCCATGCTGCCGTAGCCGGGCTTATAGATCGGCGTTCCGTTGAACTTGACACAGTCGACCCCGGCGCCGTCCTTGCGCACAGCCGTAACGAACAGGCGGCAGGCGTCCTCCAATTCACGATCGGAGAACGCGTCAATGGCGCCTTCGAGCATGTAGCAGTAGTCGCGCAGCCAGAAGGCTTCATAGTGCGTGCCGACCTGGGGCGGAAAGGCGGCCGTGCCGTCCTTCATCGTCCGCTGACTTGCCCGGATCATCTCCTTGGCCTTGGCCGAAAGCCAGGCGACGGCCGCGTCGACGTTTTGCAGTTCGCGCTGGCCGGCGGCCGACTGCTCGTCGGCGGGAAGCGATCCTGGGGTGTCCGCTCTGCCGGTCGTCGAGGCCACCACGACCACGAGAACCACGAGGGGAGCCAGTCCGGTTCGTGGTTTTCTCCAATCGAGTCGCGGTGGCATATTGGTCATGGCAAGCCGGTCGGTGGGTCGCTATTCCAAGGGATTGATCAGCAAACCGCTGAGTAGTTTGGGATAGAAGTAGGTGCTTTTGGCCGGCATGCGTTCACCGGTCATGCTGATTTGGCGGATGTCGTCGACCGTGGCCGGCATCACCAGCGCGGCCAGCGGATATTCGCCCGTTTTCAAACCCTCGACAACTTCGTCGACCAGGTGAACGTAATTCGGCTTGGGAAGGTCCTTCACGCCGAGCAACGTCTCGACAACGAGCCGATGGAGGAGGCTCACGCCCAATGCCTGCCAGGCCTCGTTGTGTTCGGAAGCGATTTGGGCCATCTTCGCCGCGCCCGCGTCGGTCAGCCGCGCGATAACCCAGCGATTGTCCTTGGCTGTGCACAGTGCGAGGGTGCCTTGGCGGTTTTCCGTTTCGATTTCTTCCCAGGCCGTGCGCGCGAAGTCGGGGCCCTCGCCCGCAATGCTCGTCTCGAAGCAATTGCCCAGCTTGGCCACCAACTCCTCGGCGGTTAGCTCGGGCACGCCGGTGAAGAGTCGATGAGTCGGCATCACGGCCAAGCCCGGATCTTCCATCGCCACGCACATCATCAGCGTGAAGTTGGCCGGATGGTCCGGTGTGAGCAGACCCATTTGCGCGACGTGGTCGCGGTAGTTGCATCCCGTTTCATAGCGGTGGTGCCCGTCGGCGATAAAGACCGGCTTGGGGCCCATCACCTCGGATACTCCCGCGATGACCTTGGGATCGGTGACCGGCCACATCCGGCTGACCACGCCCAGATGGTCGGTTGCCTCCAACGGTGTTTGGCCGGCGATGGCGTCGTCGAGCAAGTTTTGCGCCGTGCAATCCTTGTCCGGATAGAGCCCAAAAACCTGGCTCATATTGGCTTTGCAGGTGGTCATGAGCATGAGCCGATCCTGCTTGGCCGCCGAGTGAGTCTCTTCGTGCGGAAAAACCTTGCCCTCGCCAAAACGCGACAACCGCAGCCGGCACATGAACCCGCGCCGCGTGTACTCGGCACCGGCGACCGTGAACTGCTGATGATAGACGTACAGCGCCGGATCGGCTTCGGTGAACAGAACGCCTTCCTGCTGCCAGTTCTTCAGAAAATCGCGTCCTCGGGTGTAGCAGTTGTTCGTCTCGTCGTCGCCCGGCTCTTTGCGGTTGAGAATGAGCCGCACGCAGTTGCACGGGTGTTTCTTATAAAGCTCCGCCTGCATTTCGGGCGAGATGACATCGTAGGGGGGAGCGATCACCTCGCTCAGCGAGCCGACGTGGCCCAAGTTGTAACGAATGGCACGAAAAGCTTGAATCTCTGGCATGACAGACACCACCTCAGTCGCGGAAATGTAACCCCAAAGTGAATATTCTGTCTGCTGAACAATCCATTGTCAACCGGGTCGACTAACCCAGCAGCGGGGTGATGTCGTCTACCCAAGTCCCAACCAGTAATGAGGGAAGTGGACCTGCCGGAGCAATTCGGCCAGCACGTCGCGCGCCGTGGCATAAACCGCCGTTGGCACACCAATGGCCAAGACCACGCCGAGCACGAACAACGTATTGTGTACGCGCCGCGAATCATCCGGCGAAAGCCGCATTGCTCGCCGGGCGTTGCGGCCGAACACGTAGGCCGTCAGAAACGGAGTGAAACCGAGCAGGCCGATCAAGAAGACCAGGCCAATCAAGCTCAGCGGCAACATCGTGATGCCGATCGCCGCCGCCAACACGCACCCAACGCTCAGCATTCCGGCGAACAAGCCGCTGGGCCGAGCGGTCAGTGCGTCGTAGACCGACCAGCTCAGAAGCGCGAGGATCTGAAATCCGATCAGGAGATAGGCCAAGACCCGAATCGGGTTGTCGTCGTGAAACAGAAGGGGATCGTACCACAAGCAGAGTATCGGCATTCCCACGCCGGCCATCAGGTCGAACACGGTCCGGCGAAGCGCGACGTTGCGTAGTCGAAACGATCCCCATTGGAGCAGGATCGTGAGAACGAAAATGGCGAAAACGGCGAAGATGCCGGTTGCCATCAAAAGCGTCAAAAAAATCGCAAAGCCAGCCTGCACCATCAGCAGTCCGCCGATGCCGAATTGGGCAGGTCCCGTCTGGTCCGCTGGGTCGTCCTCAACAGGTCCCAGCCGGTAACCGGGCGGGATGACGGCGTGTTTTCGATTTTCGGCCAACGGAGTTTCCGATGGGCGGTGCCCACCCAACCTTCTTGCGTCCGGGACGAACCGGCCTTGAGCGTTCGCCCACGACCGTCATCTCCCCAACTTCTCAGTACCGATAATGCTCGGGCTTGAACGGTCCTTCGACGGGAACACCCAGGTAGTCGGCTTGCTTTTGGGTAAGCTTGCTGAGTTTCACGCCGAGTTGCCCAAGGTGCAGCCGGGCGACCTCTTCGTCCAATTCCTTGGGCAACACGTGTACGCCGAGCGGATAATTCTCGGGCTCGGTCCACAGGGCCAATTGGGCCAGCATTTGATTGGTGAACGAGTTGCTCATCACAAACGACGGATGGCCGGTGGCACAGCCCAGGTTGACCAGACGCCCTCCAGCCAGCAGGATGATCGCATGGCCGTCGGGGAATACGTAATAATCGACCAGCGGCTTGATTTCTTGCTTCTCGATGCCCGGCACCGCTTCCAGCCCGGCAACGTCGATTTCCAGGTCGAAGTGACCGATGTTGCAGACGATCGCGTCGTTACGCATTTCTGCCATGTGTTCGGGGCGGATCACGTCGCGGCAGCCGGTGGCCGTCACGAAGATGTTGCCGCGCGCCGCGGCGTCTTCCATCGTCGTCACCTCAAAACCTTCCATCGCCGCCTGCAACGCGCAAATCGGGTCGATTTCAGTGATGAGTACCCGGGCACCGTAACTCCGCATCGATTGAGCGCAGCCCTTGCCGACGTCGCCATAGCCACAGACGACGACCACCTTGCCGGCGACCATGATATCGGTCGCCCGTTTGATTCCGTCGGCCAGCGACTCGCGGCATCCGTAGAGGTTGTCGAACTTGCTTTTCGTGACCGAGTCGTTCACATTGATGGCTGGAAAGAGCAGAGTTCCCTTGGCGGCCCTTTCGTAGAGCCTGTGCACGCCGGTGGTTGTCTCTTCGCTGACGCCGCGGACGTCCTTGGCCATCTTGGTGAAACGCGTTGGGTCTTCGCTCAGGCTACGCGTGAGTGTCGTCAGAAGGGCGCGTTCTTCGGGATGAGTGACGCTCGCCGGATCGGGCACTTGACCGAGCCTTTCGAATTCGACGCCTTTGTGCAACAGCAGAGTCAGATCGCCACCGTCGTCCAACAGCATGGTCGGCCCTTGGCCGCCCTCGAAGCTCATAACCTGCGTAAGGATGTTGTCCCAGTAGTCGGCCAGCGTCTCCCCTTTCCAAGCGAAGACAGGCACGCCCGCCGCCGCAATGGCCACGGCCGCGTGGTCCTGGGTCGAATAGATGTTGCAGCTTGTCCAGGTGACTTCGGCCCCAAGCTCGCGCAGCGTCTCAATCAACATGGCCGTTTGAATGGTCATGTGCAGACAACCGGACACTCGGGCACCTGCCAGCGGCTTGTCCTTGCCGTATTTCGCGCGGAGTGCCATCAGCCCGGGCATCTCGTTTTCGGCCAGAGTAATCTCTTTGCGTCCCCACTCGGCCAACTTCTGGAACTCTTCCGGACTGACGTTGGCGACTTTGTAGGGAGCTTTTGTCTCAACCTGCGACACGGCGTTTCTCCTTCGGTGTCTTCAAATCGTTTTTTGATTGAAATGATGATTCACGGCGTGCTTGCTTTGTAAGGAAACACGCCGCTTCTTGTGTGTTTTCACTCAACTTCAAGGTGGACCGTCCACTACGGCTTCTCGCACCTCAACTCATTATGATACAGGGTCTTAGAGCGTCGTGCCAGGGCCAGTGGGAACAGCTTGCCATCCTATTACCCACATATTACCGGCCTATCACGGAGAATCTCCGCCGAGCGCTGCCCGGGCTGCCTCGACGAAGGCTCGGACCCGACGAGGATCCTTCCGCCCGGGCGTCGACTCGACTCCGCCGGCCGTGTCGACCGCCGCCGGCCGCGTTGTCTCGATGGCCAGGGCAACGTTCTCGGGTGTTAGCCCCCCGGCCAGAATCAAGGGCGGCAATCCCTCTCTTGGCAGTTCTCGCACGGCCAACCAGTCGGCCTTCTTGCCCGTGCCGCCATAGTCTCCCTGCGAATACGCATCGATCAAAATCATCCGAATAGGGCAATCCGCCGCAAGGCACCGTTGGACATAAGCGACGATCGGCGGGGCACCGTCCGGCCCGAGCCGAAACGCGCGGATGACAGGCATCGAGCACCCCGCAGCCAGTTCGGTGACGAATCTCGCCGGTTCATCACCATGCAACTGAATCATGTCGAGGCCCACCGTGTCGACGAGTTGCCGAATCGTGTCAACCTTCTCGTTAACGAACACGCCTACCCGAACCACTTCCGGCGGCATCGCGGCGGCGATCTGTTGGGCCAACTTGGGCGTGACGTGCCGTTTGCTCCGAGCGTAGAAGTTCAAGCCGACCGCCTCGGCGCCCGCCTCGGCAGCCATCCGCCCGTCGTCGACGCTCGTGATACCGCACACCTTGATGCGAAACATGGATCACCTCGGGCCAAAACGCTTTCCAAGCCTTAAGTCTATCGGGCATCGCTCGCGTCTCGCCAGTCTCCCGAGCGACGAAATGGGGTTAAGGCCGGTTGACCTTGCAGGCAATACGGGCCGAATCTGACAAAATGGGCCAACTAGGCGCTCTCTAATCGAAGCTCCGTGGCCGTGGGGGTCGATGTTCATTGCAGGACTCAGGCAGCTCGGACCCCGCTGTATGGGTAGAGCGACCTCCCCCGGCTTTCATTTCTTGTAGGAACTCACGGAACAACCCATGAAGACCAGTAGCTCATTGGCAATGATATGTCGGGGTGATTGTCGAGCCGGACGTGTCCGCACAGTCTTGCTTGCCTTGATGTTTGCTGCCGTGGGCGTGCCTGTCTACTTTCTCGGTGTCCGCGGGACGTCGACCTCCGGGACGGCTCGGTCAATCGTCTGTTTGCCGGCCGACTTGACCACCCAACAACAGGCCCGAGACGAGATTCTCGCGTTGCCCAATGTTGGTCGCGCGGTCCGCGCGAGTCAAGCCAATTTTGATGGCTGCCCAGGCTCGCCGGCGACCGTCAATTCGGTCCGAGATCGGTTGCGGGTCCGACTGTCGACCGCAAGGACGTCCGAGGATTGGCCCGTAGACATCCATATTGAATGTCGCTACGACACGAACCCGGCCGAAGCGATCGCACTGACCGGCCGGTTGGCCGAGCAGTTTGCCGAGTCGGCTCGCCGGCAACAGAAAGCCGAGGCCGCCCAGGTTTATCAGGAAGCCAAACAAGCGGCCGATGAAGCACGTGAGAGACTCGCCAAGGCCCAAGCTCAATTCGACGAGTTTCTCCAACACCAGTTCGAACCGGCCGAAGAGCCAGCACTGACCGCCGAAGATAGGCCGAAGCTCGACGATCCGGGCCGACCGGCCAGCCCCACGGTCGATCCGGCCGAGTCGAAGGTCAATCCCGATTGGCTGGCCGTTCGCCGGCAACTCGATCGGGCCCGGCAGTATCGCACGCAACTGCTGGTCGATCGCACGCCGTTGCACCCGATGGTCCGAGCGGCGGATGTCGAAATAAGTGATTTGGAGAAACGTCTTGCGGCGATTCCCCATGGACTCGTGCCCGAGCAAGGTGATCTGGCCGGGGAGCTTCGCCAGATGACGGATCCTATGCCGGAGCCACTCGGGCCGATCGGACCGTCGCGCGAGGATATCGACAGTCTGGATCAACCGCTGGGCCACTTCGTGCCTCCGACGGCGCGGCAGCCGAGTCGACCGAGTGTTGCCGAGCCGTCGACTCCGGACGACATGAACCGGCCGCCGGGAGCGGTCGCCCAGCAGCGGTTCGATGCGTTTCTCGCTCGAAAGCACGAACTCGACGAGGCACAAAGCGACTATCACCACGCGCTGGCCCAACAACGCGAGGCATGGCAGCGTCAGTTCAATTTGCCGCCGGTCGAGGTCATGGCGGCCCGATTTTCGTCCGAGCCATCCACGACCGAATCGCCATCGCGCCGTTGGACGCTCATCTCGCTTTTGGTGGCGTTGGCCGGGGCTTCGGGAGTTGGCATGGTCACAACGGGCATCACGGCCAATACGACGTTCGCCAATGCCGGTGAGGCGCGAGCCGCCCTGAGGGTGCCCGTCTTGGCGACGGTGCCGGGCGCGGATCACGCCAACACGAAGTCCCGCCGGTGGCGTCTCGTCGAAGGCGCGATTATGGTTGTCTGCGGCCTTTTTCTCTTGGCGGTTTGCGTGGGCGTGTTGCTGGCCGTCGGCCAGGTCTTCACGCTGATTTGAGTCGACCGGGCCGATGTCGGGCAGCACGGGCCGGCACCCTGGGGGCTTTCATTCGGTTGGCCGAGGGGCTAATATGAAGGAGAAGGCTCGTCGCTCGCGCTGCGGTCTCCCGAAGATCGAGACTGCTGTTCGCGACAACTACCCATTCACGTGTGCGTCGTCCATGACCATTGGGCGACCAGCGATAGCCTGAAGGCATCTCCGCGATGACGGACTGTTCATTGACGATGGAAGCATTATCGATAAGACCCATGCAAGCGACCGACCGGTCCGCGGTGGCCGAGTTGATCTTAACGTCGACCAATGCATGGTATCGGGCGCGGGGTGCCGGCCCGATTTTCCCTGATGGCCCGACAACGACCGCCGTCTTCTTCGACGTCTACGAGGCCTTGGATCCTGGTTGCGGCCTGGTTGCCCAAGACGGCGCGTCGGGCCGGCTGGCCGGCTCGTGTTTCTATCATCCACGCACAACGCACATTTCGCTTGGGATCATGAACGTGCATCCCGACTACTTCGGCCGCGGTGTTGCGCGAGCGTTGCTCGCGCGCGTCGTCGATTATGCCGACGGCGAGGAGAAACCATTGCGGTTGGTTTCCAGTGCGTTGAATCTCGATTCATTTTCACTGTACAATCATGCGGGATTCGTGCCGCGGGCCATATATCAGGATATGGTTCTTCACGTGCCTGACGGTGGGTTTGAACCGGCACGGTGCCAATGCTCACAACACGAGAACAAGGGTGTCTCTTTCGCCGATCACGCTTGGCGAATTCGCGAGGGCCGGCCCGAAGACGCTCGGGCGATGGCTATCCTCGAAATGGATCTGGCCGGCATCGATCGCCAACAGGACTTCGAACACTTCCTCGAAAACCAAGATGAATTCTGGCACGTGTCGGTCTGCGAGAACGACCAGGGGAAGCTCGATGGGTTCATGGCCAGTTCGGCTCACCCGGGTTGCAACATGATCGGCCCTGGCGTGGCGCGCGCGGTCCCGGTGGCCGCCGCGCTCGTGTCGGCCGAGTTGGATCGGCATCGGGGCCGCAGTCCCGTAATGCTCGTGCCGACGAATTGCATTGAACTGGTCGACCAACTCTACCGATGGGGAGCCCGGAATTGTGAATTGCACTTCGCCCAGGCTCGGGGCCATTGGCACGAGCCGGAAGGGATTGTCATGCCCACGTTTCTGCCGGAAAGTGCATGAGACCAAGTATGAACGATATCGTTTCCACCCTGTTTTCGCCGAGGATTCGAACCAAGGAGCTTGCACAGCTCTGCCGTCGGTTGGCCACGTCGCTGGCGGCCGGAATCGATCTTCGCACGATCTGGAATCGCGAGGCGTCGGCGTCTGGCCGCAGCGTGCTCGTGAGCCGATTTGGCGTGATCCGCGACGCCGTGGCCGCCGGAGCGAGCATGGCCGACGGAATCGATGAGTGTGGCAATTTCTTCCCGCCGCTGTTTCGCCAGTTGACGCGAGTCGGCGATGAAACCGGAAGCGGCGCCGAGGTCTTCCGCCAACTGGCCGAGCACTACGACGCCGGGCTCAAACGCCGGCGGATCTTTCTGGCCGCTATCTCCTGGCCGGTCCTCGAACTGGTCGCGGCCGTCGTCGTCATCGGATTGTTCATCTGGATCCTCGGTATGGTCGGCAATGGAAAGACAGACATGCTGGGGTTCGGGCTGATCGGCACTCGCGGCCTGGTTGTATATGTAGTCTTCCTTTGCGGTGTCGGTATCGTTTGTGCCTTCTTGTTTCAAGCGTTTCGGCGTGGCGTGATGTGGATTCGACCCATGCAGCGAGCCGTGTTGAAGATTCCCGTGCTCCGAAAACCGCTTGAAACCCTGGCCCTGTCGCGATTGGCTTGGGTTATGCATTTGACCATGAGTACGGGCATGGACGTTCGCCGGGCAATGCGGCTGAGTCTCGAAAGCACGAATCATGCTCAATATCTCGACCATGTTTCCACGGTCGACCGTTGGATTGCCCAGGGCGGCAGCATCCACGAGGCGTTTGTCGAGGCCGGCGGCTATCCGGCCGAATTTCTCGACACGCTCCAGGTCGGCGAGGAGTCGGGCCGGATGGTCGAATCGATGCGGAACTTGTCAGAGCAATACCAGGATCGGGCTCGCGTGGCACTGGCCGCGCTGATGACCATTGCCGGATTTGCCGTCTGGGCCCTGGTAGCTCTGTTGATTGCCGTCATGATCATTCGAATCTTCATGACGGCTTACCTTGGACCAATCAATGATGCACTGAAAATGTAGCCGGGGGCGCCACCGTGGCTCGGACCGCGTTTTCTCGGAGCAGAGACACTTGATCTGAAGGAGCAACCATGCGTGCTTTTCTGGTTACCGGCGGTGCTGGTTTCATCGGTTCCCATATTGCCGAGGCCTTGGTCCGACGCGGAGATCGTGTTCGCGTGATCGACAATCTGAGCACGGGTCATCTGGCCAACATGGAATCGTTCCGAGAGAAGATCGAGTTTGTCGAAGGCGATCTGTGCGATCTGGCCACGGTCAAACAGGTTGTCGACGGAGTCGACTGCATTTTCCACGAAGCCGCCCTGGCCTCGGTTCCCCGGAGCGTCGCAGCGCCGTTGGACACCCATGCCCATTGCATCACGGCCAGCATCAATTTGTTGGACGCGGCGCGCCGCGCGGGCGTGCGGCGGCTGGTCTATGCGGCTTCGAGCAGTGCCTATGGCGATCAGCCCAACAGCAGCAAGCGCGAAAGCGACTTGCCGGCTCCGATCTCGCCCTACGGAGCCGCGAAGCTGGCCGTCGAGCATTATTGCCACGCGTTCACGGCCACGTATGGTTTCGAAACGGTCGCATTGCGCTACTTCAACGTTTTCGGCCCGCGCCAGGACCCCAATAGTCAGTACTCCGCGGTCATCCCGCTGTTTATTACGGCGCTGCTCGCCGGCAAGCAACCGACCATTTTCGGTGACGGCGATCAATCGCGAGACTTCACTTACATCGACAACGTTGTCCACGCCAACTTGTTGGCGGCCGACGCGCCGGGTGTGGCCGGGCGAATGCTCAATTGTGCCAACGGGCTGTCGACCAACCTGCTCACCCTGATCGACGTGCTCAACCGGTTGCTCGGCACGAACATCAAGCCGATCCACGACAAGCCTCGCGTGGGCGACGTGCGCGAGAGCATGGCCGACATCACGCTCGCGCGCACATTGCTCGGTTACGAGACCCAGGTCCATTTCGAGGAAGGACTGCGGCGGTCGATCGACTATTATCGGGCGCTGGCGGAGCGTGGAAAGCAGGAGCAGGGAAGCTGACCGCCGCGGGGACGGAGTTCACGTCTCGTGGGATCCGCGATCATGAACGACCCAAGCTTGCCGCCGGCCGATTTGCTGCAAGAACAAGCCGAGTGGCTCGCCCCCGCCCGCTCGCGATTGTTGCGTCGTGCGCACGTCGCGCGGTGCTGCCGTGTGCTTGACTTGGGGTGCGGCCGCGGCGCCGTAACGGCCGAATTGGTCCGCCGCGGGGCCGGACCGGTTGTGGCGCTGGATCGAAACCTTGCGGCACTCGGTCAGCTGGCCGGCAGCCGAATTCTCGCCTTGCCTGTTCAAGCCGACGCGGCACGGCTTCCGTTCGCATCCGGATCGTTCGATCTGGTGTTCTGCCAATTCACGCTCATGTGGGTCGACGCGCCGGCGGCCGTTTCCGAGATTCATCGAGTGCTCGCCGCGGACGGCCAATTGATTGCCATGGAACCGGACTACGCCGGCATGATCGAATACCCGGCGGAGATCATCACTCGATCACTCTGGCTCTCCGGCTTGAAGCGTGCCGGTGCCGATGGATCGATCGGCCGGAAGTTGCCGGGCATTCTCGCGGCAGCCGGGTTCGGCGCGGTCCGTGTCGACCTGTTGGACCGTCTCGTGGAGCCCTCGCCCGCGAGGTTCGAGCTTCTCGCCGGGCTGCCGTTGGAACCGGCGGAGCAGGAAGCCCGCGCCATGGCCCAAGCGGCCGACGCACGTCTGGCGGCCGCCAAAGCGTCTTCCACCTGCGGTTCGCATGTAGTTCATCTGCCGGTTTTTCTCGTCGTGGCCGGCAAACGACCATGCGGCATTGACAACTCGGGTGCTTGATTCCCGCGCGCGGAGTACGTATTCTTAACAGAGACGTTCTCGACCGTTTGTCGACGGCCCCACCTTCCCGGCATCAGTTCCTTGCTCTCGAAAGGTTTCCTCATGCTCAAACGATTGATTTTTTGCTTGATCGGCGCCGTGGCGTTGAGTCTGATCTGTACCGGCGCGACCCGTTGCGAGGAATTGAAGAAGGACCAAGGCGCGGACATCCGGATGTTGAAGCTTCGCGACTGGCAGCCGCGTTCGATGTTGAAGACCAAGGTGACGAAGGTCGACCGGCCCAAGTTCACCGCGATCGATGCCCACAACCATCTCGGGGGCGGGGCCAAGTTGCTCACGTCGCAGCGCGTGGCTCGTTATCTGGCCGAGATGGACGCGGCCGGCGTCGAGACCGTGGTGAACCTCGACGGCGGCTGGGGCCAGCGACTGCGGGAGACGCTGGCCGCGCTCGACGAAGCCCACCCCGGCCGGTTTCTCACTTTTGCCCTGATTAACTTCAGAGGCATCGACGACCCCGACTGGGGCGAGCGTGAAGCCAAGCGGCTTGAGGAGAGCTTCAAGGCGGGTGCGAAGGGGCTGAAATTCCACAAGTCGCTTGGTCTGACCGTGCGCTACCAAGATGGACGGCTGATGCCGGTCGACGACCCAAAACTCGATGCCGTTTGGGAGATGTGCGCGAAATACGATCGGCCGGTCATGATCCACTCGTCCGACCCGGCCGCGTTCTTCACGCCGCTGGACCGCTACAACGAGCGCTGGCACGAATTGAACGAGCACCCGGGCTGGTTGTTCCACGGCGAGAAGTATCCGTCGCGCGAAGAGATTCTGGCCCAGCGCAATCGGATGATCGCCAAACACCCGAAGACGACGTACCTTTGTGCCCACATGGGCAACAATCCGGAGGATTTGGCCGAGTTGGGCCGCTGGTTGGACGCTTATCCGAATATGTACGTCGACATCGACGCGCGGATTTCGGAGCTTGGGCGTCAGCCGTACACGGCGAGGCGATTTTTCTTGAAGTACCAAGACCGGATTCTCTACGGCACCGATACGACGCCGCGGCGCGAGGCGTTTCGAATCAACTACCGATTTCTCGAAACGGACGACGAATACTTCGATTGCCGCGAGAGCCACCACCTGCAAGGGTTCTGGATGATCTACGGAGTGTTCCTGCCCGACGACGTGCTCAAGAAGGTCTATCGGGACAACGCCCTGAAGATTCTCTATTTCGGCCCCGACGGCAAACCGGATGCGAGGGAATCGGCCGGCAAGACGGCCGCGCTAAAAAAAGACTATCGCGTCCCGAAGGCGGGTGATTTCAAGGTCACCGGCCGCGGCGACAATCCGGCGTGGGACAAGACGCCGTGGTGTCGTCTAGACCTGCGCGGCCGCGGCAAGAACGATCCCCGGGTCTCGCGTTTCAAGATGCTCTATTCCGATTCGGGTCTGTACGTCCTGATGGACGCCGAGGATCGGGCTCTTTCGGTCTCGGAAAAGACCGATTTCGACAATCTCTGGACCGAAGACGTCCTGGAATTCTTCCTCTGGCCCGACCAACGCTGGCCGGTCTATTTCGAGTATGAAATCTCGCCGCTGGGCCGCGAACTGGCCCTGCTGGTGCCGAATTTCGGCGGCCACGCCAAGCAATACGGCTGGCGGCCGTGGCACTACGAAGGCGAGCGGAAGACCCGCAAAGCCGTTGCATTCCGCTCCGACGGTCCCCACTCGGGCGCGAAGCTGTCTGGTTGGACGGCCGAGGTTTTCGTTCCCTATGCGCTGCTCAAGCCGCTTCAGAACGTGCCGCCGGCGCCGGGCACCAAGTGGCGGGCCAATCTCTACCGGTGCGACTACGACGGCGGCCGGCAAGTCGCGTGGAGCTGGTCGCCGACCGGCAGCAGCTTTCACGACCTCGACCGGTTCGCAACGCTCGTGTTCGAATAGGGTCGCGGCTACTTCGTTTCGGCCGGCTCGACAACCACGTCCTTGCAGTGCTCGAATCGGAACGCGCCGCCTTGCGCCGGGCGGCAGTCAACGTTCTTCAGCGTCAGGCCGTTGACCCAGTGGAAGCTCATTCCCTCGCGGGCGTTGATCGAGACGTTTTCGAGTGTGATGTTCTCGATCGGTTGGTTTTCGTTGCCCAGCATTCGCAGCGCGGCCCGGGCACGATCGCACGTGACGTTCTCGATCGCGATGTCGCGGAACAGGGGCCAGGCCTTTCCGTCCTTGCTCGCCATGTAAGAGCCGTAATTCGTGTTGATCGAAATGGCGAAACCGCCTAGCCGGGTCATCTTGATGTCGCGGTACCAGATTTTCTCGACGACGCCGCCCCGGGCACGGTTCGACTTCAGCCGTAGCCCGATGCTCGACCCGTCAAATTCGCAGTCATGGGCCAAGAGATTGCGCACCCCGCCCGACATCTCGCTACCGATCACGATGCCGCCGTGGCAGCGCAGCCCCTTGACGAAGCGGACGACGACGTTTTCGGTGGGTCGCCCGATTCGCCAGCCTTCTTCATTCAAGCCCGACTTCATCGTGACGCAATCGTCGCCCGAATCGATCAGGCAGTACTCGACCAGCACGTTTTTCGACGAGCTGAGGTTGATCGCGTCCGTGTTGGGGCCGCCCGTCGTGTGAACGCTCAGGTCCCGGACCACGACGTTCTCGCAATAGAGAATATCCATGGTCCAAAAAGGGCCCGGCCCGGCCACCGTGAAACCTTCAAGCAGCACGTTCTTGCACCGCGTCGGGCTGATGAACTGCGGGCGCAGCGCCGCCTCGGGCGTTCCATAGATGCGTTCCTTTGGCGGGATTCCCTTGAGGACCTGATTCTGGTAAATATGGCGAGCCGTTTTTTCATCCCGCTTCTTCCAGCCCCACCATGCCTCGCCGTGACCGAACAGCTTGCCGCGGCCCGTGACGGCCACATTCTCGCAATCGACCGCGTAGATCAGCGGCGAGTAATTGTAGACTTCGAACCCGGTCCATCGCGTGAAGACCGGCGGCAGATAATCCTCGAACTTGTCGCTGAAATGAAGTTCGGCGCCCTCTTCGAAATGCAGGTTGACATTGCTCTTCAGATGAATCGGGCCGGTGAACCACCTTCCCTTGGGCACGAGCACCCGGCCCCCGCCTGCCGCCGAGCAGGCACGGATCGCCTTGCGGAATGCCTCGGTGTTCTTCTTTTTGCCGTCACCGATGGCTCCAAATTCTTCAATATTGAACGTTTGGTCGGGGAACTCGGGTCGGCCGAGCCGGGGCATCGCAAAGGGGGCGTCGATCGGCTCGATCTCGGTCGGAACCGGCCATGTCAAGGCGGTTGCCGGCCCGGTGTCGGCTGCCCAAGACACCGTATTTCCCATCGCGGTCAACAAACCGACGGCCGCGGCCAGAGCAATCTTACTTGTGCGGGGTTTGTCCATGAGCGTTACTTCTTTGGGTGTGACGGTTGAAATGGAGTCCTCGGTCCATCGTAGGGTATCCTATTATCAGCGCCGGGGTTGGATGACACAACAAGGTGACGAGACGCCGCCGGCCAAGCCCGATTGGGCGAATTTGACCTTGCCGCGAGGGCACGACGGGAGAGAAAGAGGAACCACGGAAAGGTGCGGGAAGCAAGGTTCCTCTTCACGAGCACAACGCGGTACGCGACGAGCCACGGAAATCGGTCGGAAGAAGACTTCTCGTTAGCCTAGGCAATCAGTGGGGGGTGTGAACCGGGCTCACCGCGACCGGGGGGCATGTCTCTCCCGGTGAGTTGACCGGGCTCCCACCTGACTGTCGACCGCGGAAAACGTATGGGAAACCGTGGCGAGATGTGCCCGTGGATGCCGTGGCGGTGGTAGTGTGGCGGTGCCGATCACCATGATCGCTCGCACGCTGGGCATTCTCCAGCAGGCGTTGGGCGCGGTTTTTGGTGCCACCGAACTCTTGTGGCAGCTCAAACAGACGCGGGGATCCCATCAAAACGCTTGACACGCTGGGGGGTCAGGTGCGACAATAAACGTTGGACTACATTAGCCGTTAGGGTGTGTTTCCCCGCGGCGGACTTATCCGGAGGAGAATAGTGTGATGAAAAACTGTCGGGAAAAAGGGTTCACGTTGGTCGAGCTTCTGGTGGTGATTGCGATCATCGGAATCCTCATTGCTCTTCTGTTGCCGGCCGTGCAAGCGGCGCGCGAGGCGGCCCGACGCGCGACGTGCACGAATAATCTGAAACAGATCGGCTTGGCGGCGCTCAATTTCGAAAGTGCCCGCACGCGATTCGCGCCGGGATACCTGGGCCCGATACCGCAAAGTAACAGTGCCCCCTCTTGGCTCAACTGCCAATGGTCCAGCTCGCTCGCATTCGGGCTTCCCTACATGGAAATCACGGATTCGTACAAGCGGCTCGAAGAGGCGGGTCAACTCACCACTCCGACCATTGTCCCCATGATGGACATTGATCAAGTGGGGCCTTCCTGGTGGAATTCCGCGCGAAACGGCGAGGCTTGGGCCGTGGCTTCGGAGAAGATTCCTGCATTTGTTTGCCCCACGACTCCGGAGCGACGGGCGAAAGTCATCATTTATGCGGGCCATACCTATGCCAGCGGTTCGACTCTCTATACGAGCGTGACGGGCACGACGAGCGCGACGATTGTCGCTCAATTGGGAAGAACGAGCTACCTGGGAGTTGCCGGCCCGGTCGGTAAGATCTCGACCTCTTCAACGACTTACACCAACGACCAAGAACATGGCATTTTCTACAATCGGTCGAAGACCACGCAACGAGACATCCGTGACGGCACCAGCACGACCTTGATGTTTGGCGAAACGAATGGAACTGGGGATATCAGCGGCACCTACTATGAGGCCGCGTGGACCTGGATGGGTGGCGGTGCCTTGGTCAGTTGGTATTCCATGGGGGATACGAGCGAGGTCCTCATGCGCTTCAGCAGCGATCACGCGGAAGTGGTTCAGTTCTGTTTTGCCGATGGGTCCGTTCATCCAATCAGTAAGAACATCAACAACGCAACCTTCCACGCTCTGTCGAGCTGCAAGTTTGGCGAAATTATTCCCCCGCGCGACGAGTGGGGTGAGTGACGAGATTCTCAAAACAAACGAAAAAGACCATTCTTTTTAGCGATAAGGAACGAACGAATGTCTAAGCGATGGATTGTCTTGTTGAGCGCGCTTCTGGTCAGTTTCGCGCTTGGATGCGAGCAACCCAAGGTCATCAAGCCCGAGGGTGAAATAGCTCCGCCGCCGCCCGAGTCCGAGACATTCAATCCGGGAGCGTCGGGAATCGACATGAGCGGTGCCAACAACGAGGCGCCCAAGACCCCGTGAGCCAGTTGAGGCTTAACGGCCGGTCTTGACGGCGCACGTGGATTTTCGCCTTGGTTCGTTCCGAGAAAGGTCGGGCGGCTGCGTTTCGTCGGTGCGCCGGGTTGGCGTTCTTTGCGGGTCGTCCGGCCGCTAGCGTTTCAAGCGGGTTGTTACCGAGTTTTCCCGGCTCGGGGCCGTGCGTTTCCGCGCGCCGCTCGTAGGGGTGGGGATGCATGACTCTCCGGTTTCGCCTTCGGCTGGCCGTGCAGAGATTTGAGATGGTCTCCCGCGTTAGCCGGTAACCGGCTCGGGCCGTCTCATCAGACACGACCATCCTGGGTAGCCCGCCGCGTGCCGAGGGCTCTCCAGACGGATCGACCGGAGCTGTACCATCTCGAAGAGGCGGCCCAGTTCGAGATGGATCTCGTCCTGCGTGACTCCTGGCGGACTATTTTCGTCCGAGTCGTCCGTGTTGCCGACCAGCGTGAGATAGAACGAGCCCGGCGCGGTCATTCGCCAAAGCAGGTCTAGAAACCGGCTGAGTTTTTTCCGTCGGGCAAATTCATAGAAGCCGGCGTCGTAGATCAGGTCATATTTTCCGGCGGTCTCGGGGCAGTCGAAGATGTCGCCCAAGACGAAGTGGACCGCGGCGTTTTCCAAGCGTGCCCTGGCCCGGGCACGCTCCAACGCGATGGGCGAAATTTCGACCGCCGTCACGTCGAATCCGGCCTTGGCCAAATAGACGGCGTCCGCCCCGGTGCCGCATCCCAACTCAATGGCCGTTCCCTTCGGGACAAGGTCGGCTTGTTCGCCGAGAAGACGAACGAGTTCTCGAGCCGGCACGCCCGTTTCCCAAGGGGGAAGGCCTTCCCGGTAGATCCGGTCCCAGTCGTCGAGCTGACGAGCCTCGGGTGGTTTGAGAGGGTCCATTGAGAGTTCCTCGATGTCTTGCCGACGGGCGCTTTACTCGGACGGTTGGCAAGAGATACAATTACATCTAACATTATCCATATTGTTCCCCGTTTTGACAACCCACCCCACCCCCATCCAACGCCTCCATCCTTTCTCCCGCGTCCCGTACGATTTTGCCTGCCCCGCGAAGTCGTTCGCGCGGCAATCGGCACGAACAGGATCATAAATGTTCACATTTTGGATGAGCCGCGGGGTACCGCGAAATGCCCCAAACTCGGGTTCCCCCGAGGGCCCCTGCGTTTATCATCCGTGTGCCGTTCAATCGTCGCGGCCGTGCCGCACTATCCAGGCTTCCGGCGTCGGGCGCTGGCGGGACGGCCTCGGGGCGTTTCTTGCATCCCGTGACTGCGGGCGTATACTGAGGACGTTCAAATCAGCAAGCCGCGCACGACCGCGGACGTTACATGGCGAGGATCGGGAGGATTCGTAGATTCGTAAGGCCGCTTTTTTCGGAAAGCATAACATGAGCGAGTATCATCGAGTCGATCGACGGCAATTCATCACGCGGACTGGCGCGGCGACCGTTGCCGCGGCCGGGTTGCCGTATCTTATTCCGTCCGGCGTGTTGGGGAAACCGAATCAGTTGGGGCCCAACGACCGGATTGGTGTTGGGTTTATCGGCACGGGCGAGCGGGCCCGCGCGCACCTCGACATCGTCAACGCATTCGGAAAACAGGGCCTCGTCGAACCGGTGGCCGTGTGTGACGTGTATCGCCCGCGATTGGAGGCAGCCGCCAAGAGGGTCGGTGGGGCAAGGACATACCGAGAGCATGAGGCGTTGTTGGAAGATCCCAATGTGGATGTGGTCTGCATCGCCACGCCCGACCGGCTCCACGCGTCGCAGGCGATCGACGCCATCCATGCCGGCAAGGACGTTTACTGCGAGAAGCCCCTGACCCACTGGTCCCAGTTCGATCTGGCCAAGAAGGTCGAGGAGGCCGCCAAGCAGAAGGGCCGACTCGTCCAAGTCGGCACGCAGTACATGGCCGACGACAACTATCCCGAAATCATTCGGCTGATTCACGAAGGGATTATCGGAAAACCGGTGCACGTTGCGTGCAGTTTCTACCGCCGCGGTGATTGGGGAGAACGCATGAAAATCCCGGATCCCCACGCCAAGCCAGGCGCGGATCTTAATTGGGAGCGTTTCCTCGGCGACGCGCCGAAGGTCCCCTTTACGGTCTCGCGGTTTTTCCAGTGGCGGATGTATTGGGACTACGCCGGCGGGCCGGCGACCGACCTGCTCGTGCACACCTTCACGCCGATTTTCTGTATCCTCGAACTCGGCTACCCTCAGCGTGTTTTCGGCGGCGGTGGAACCTTCCAATACGACCGGGAAGTCCCCGATCAGTGCAACATTATCGCCGACTATCCGGATGGGCCGAGCGTCGTCATGGCCAATTCGCTCTCGAACCACGTGCCGGACGATACGATTATCCGCGGAACCGACGGAATCATCAGTTGGGCAATGCTGTCGGGCGGAAAAGACGGGGGCGTGCGAATCGTTCCTTTCGGCAAAGGCAAAAAGGAAATCCGCCTTCCCTGGAAAGGCCAAGGCGATACGGGCAAGCTCTGGGTCGACCTGCTCGACTGCGTGAAGACCCGAAAACAGGTGAAATGCCCCATCGAGATGGCCGTGCGCGTGCAAGCACCGCTCTCGATGGGCATTCTCTCACACCGCGAAAACAAGGTCGCGCGTTTCGACACGGCGAAGCAAGAGATTGTCCTCTAAGCGGCGATTGGCTTGCGGTTCGACGTTTCAACAACCATCGTTTGGAAAGGTCTATCATGGCGAGAATTGCACTCGGTGTGAATATGGAGTTCGCGCGTCACGACGACAAATCGTTCGAGTGGAGCGTGGAAAAGGCAGCCGAATTGGGTTACGAGTACGTTGAGCCCATGGTCCATTGGGGGCGCGAGCTTCTGAGCGAGGCCGGCTATTTTCACAGCGTCTCGATGCTTGACGACCCGTACCGCATCAAGCGGATTTGCGAGAAGGCGGGCGTCAAGGTATCGGCCCTTTCGTCGCACACGCCGTTGTGCAAGCCGGAAATCAGCGTCGAGTACCTCAAGCAGGCCGTCCGCTTTGCGTACGAGTGTGGTGTCCCGATTGTCAACACGGACGAAGGTCCCAAGCCGGCCTGGACTACCGAGGAAGAGGATCACGTGCTAATGCGGTACGTGCTCCACGAGGCGGTCGCCGTCGCCGAGCCCCGCGGCATCGAGATCGGACTGGAAATGCACCAGCAGTACAGCAAGACGATCGCCGGGTTGGATCGCATTTACGGCCTGGTTGATTCCGCCGCCATTGGTATCAACTTCGACACGGGCAATAGCTTTCTCGGCGGCGAAGATCCGGTCGCCTGGCTCGAACATTGCAAGGACCGCTTGATCCATTTGCATGCCAAGGATATCTCGATCGGTCAGGCCGACGCCGAGCGAGGCAAAGTCACGGGTACGCCCGTCGGGTGCGCCTGTGGCGAGGGTGTGACCGACTGGGCCAAAATCATCGAGGTGTGCCGAAGCGTCGATCGCGACGAGATCGTCTTCAGCGTCGAGTGCGGAACGGTCGAGCAGGCTGCCCGAAGCATCGAACATCTGCGAGCCTTGATCTAGATAGGAATCGTGCCATGAAAAGAACTCAGAGGCGCCTTGCTTATCGTCTCATGGTGGTGCTCGTTCTCCTGTGCCTGTTCGCCGGGGTCGCATGCCCGAGGGCTGTGGCGGCGGCAGACGAGGCGTCGCTCGAATGGCATAAGACTGACGGCACCGTCGCGCTGCGGCGAGGCGCGGAGACGCGCTGGCAATTCAATTTTGGCCCGAACTTGCCCAAGCCATTCTTCGATCCCGTCGCGTTGCCGGGCACCGGCTCGTTGACGAGCAACTCGCCCCCGGACCATCCTTGGCACCACGCGTTGTGGTTTTCCTGGAAAACGATTAACGGGCTCAATTACTGGGAGGAGAACCGCAAGACGGGAAAGAGCGAGGGACAGACCGTCTGGCAAAACGTCAACGTGGAGACGCGTCCAGATCATTCGGCTCGAATTAGTCTCGATTTCCAATATCATCCGCCGGGAAAGGAACCCGTGCTGACGGAACGGCGCGTGATCGAGGTCTCCGCGCCGGACGAATCGGGCGCCTATCACATGGATTGGACGGCGACGTTCACCGCGACCAGCGAGAAAGTGGTGTTGGATCGCACGCCGTTGGGCAACCAGCCGGGCGGCAAGCCTTGGGGTGGCTATGCGGGTCTGTCCATCCGATTCGCGGAGGCAATGACCGACTGGCGCGCTGTTGACAGCGACGGACAAATCGACGAAGAACAAGAACCAACCGAGCGGACCCGCATCAAGGCCCGAGCCGTCGATTTCAGTGGCCGCCTCGATGGGGCCGAGGTGGGAATCGCCATCCTCGATTATCCCGACAACCCGAACGCTCCCAGCCCGTGGTACATCATCATGTCAAAAGGCGGTCCCATGCGATACCTGAACGCATCGGTCATTCACGATGGGCCCCACACGATCCCGGCACGCGGATCGTTCACCTTGCGATACCGCGTTTGGATACACCCAGGCCGATTTGACGCCGAGCAACTGCGCCAGGCATACACTCGTTTCGTTGAGGAGTCAAAGACTCCCGGGCACGGCGGAGAATAGTGAAACGCGGTCAAGTCCACTGGCTGACCCGTTTTCTACTGGCTGGCCGCGGCTTGCTCGTGGCTGTGCACTAGATGGGGCATCCAGAGCGCCTTGTCGACCAGTTCGAGCAATACCTCGGGATCGAACGGCTTGCGGAGGTAGTAGGCGCCGCCGACGGCATGGCTGCGGCGAATGATGTCCGGGATTTGGGCGCCGGAGAGGAACATGATGGGCACGTCCTTCACGTTGTCCTTGGTCTTGAGCTGCTCGCACATTTCGAGACCGCTGTGCCCGTCCAGATTGATGTCTGAAAGAATCAGGTCGGGCGTGTGGGTGTCGGCGAATTGCAGAGCGTCATTAGCATTGTTGCAACAGTGGCAGACGTAGCCGGCTCCGGCCAGAGCCGTGGCGACTTCACCCAACACTTCCGCCTCGTCGTCGACCACGAGAATCAACGGTTGTTTGTGTTCGTTCGTAAAGTCCACCGGGCTTGTCTCCTATTGAGGGGGCGGCAAAATACCTGGTCCAACGTTCTCTCGGCGCCCCACGTCACCGTTGCTTGTTACTTCGGCCGCAGACTCACTAGGAAACAGTATTCTTTCTCTCGTCTTCCCTATCGGCATGCTCGCCTTGATCGTTACCGTCGGCACCAGGTGAACGTATCTTGATCAGGTAAACCAAGGCGAGGAAGTCGTAGGCGGCATGTGTGGTGATGGGCACGAGCAGATTGCCCGAGTAGATCCAGAGCCAGCCCAGATAGAACCCAATCAAACCGGTCAGGATTGAATAGGTCGGCGAGATGGGGTGGGCCAGTCCGAAGGCGAAGCTGCCGGCGGCCAATCCGACCCAAATTCCTGCCGGCCCACCAATTCGCTCAGCCAATCCGCCTTGGAGCAATCCGCGGAAGAGCATTTCCTCGCCAATACCTGCCACGAGCGAGATGGCAGCGATCTCGACCACTGTACACTGACGAAACATGGGCACGAGGAGCCGGTCGACGAGCTTCGCAAGTCTGGCGAAGGGAGCCCAAGGACAAACAAGACACAGTCCAAAAAGCACCAAAGGCGGTACGGTGGCCGCCAACCCCCAGGCGAAGGAGACGCCGTCGAACTGGAAGGTGGCCGTTGGCCGGTGGCCAAAGAGCCAACCGAGTCCTACAGCCGCGACTGCCAGGGACGCTTCGAAAAGGGTAGCCACCAGGGCGAAGTTTCCGGGCGAGTGAGGGTCGTCTTCCATCGGTCGGCCATTCTGACGTTCGAGAGCCGGTACCGTTTCAACCACGTGAGTTTCGCGGCTGCCGGTCGCGGCTCGGCTTGGCAAGGTGCCCTGCCATTATGGACGACTTCACTCAGTCGGGCAACGGGAAGACCTGGCCGTCGCTGATGCTTCCCAGGTGGGCGTAAAGCACCGGATCGATCTCGTTCTCGATGAAACGGGCCGACCCGTCGGCCATGCCGAACAGAGCGCCGCCGGGGTGCTCGCTGCCGGCCGACTCGAAGAACCCGTTGTTCAATCCACCCGGATTGCCCGCGTCGTCGTCTTGATGAGGCTCGGCCGTGTCGAAGAGCGTGGCAGCGCCGCCGACGGCCCAACCGTCGTCACTCGATCGATTCCAGGACTCGTAGCTCGTGACCTCGGGCTCGGGCGAGAGTCGTTGCATCTCGCCGATCAGGATTGTGTGGGCCGATCCGTCGGTGATGTCCCGGAGCCGGGTTCGGCTATTCGGCGAGAGGGGGCCGATTCGCTTCCCGTCCGAGCCATAAATCGTATTGCTGACGGTGAAACGATGACCGCATCCCTGGCCGGACGAACATTGATTGATAAATCCATTGGTACGTCCCAGGCATCCACCGTAGTCGTTTCCGCCGGCGTCCAGTCCGAGGAACATGTGTTCCCGATCTTCGTCGCGGATGCCGCTTCGACGGCTGGGGCAATAGAAGAGCGGAATGTCGGTTCTGGCCGACTCTCGGTTGCCCGCCACGTTGGTCGAATGGTCCCAGCGGCGCCACAGTTCTTCCTGCTCGACGTGGGACAGGATCGCCAGCATCCAACTGGTGCCTCGCCAACCACTCTCGGCTTCGCGCCATGCATTATGTTGGCCCGCGCCCGGATAAGTCGGCTCGACCACGCACCCGGCGGGAAAGCAACTTCGTGCTTCGGCATATTGATGGAGCGCCAGGACCAGTTGTCTGACGTGACTGGCGCAGGTAGCGCGCCGGGCCGCTTCGCGGGCGAGTTGCACGGCGGGCAGCAACAGAGCGACCAACAAACCGATGATCGCGATCACGACCAAGAGTTCGACCAGCGTCAAACCACGCGATGATTGCCTGCCCTGGATCATCGAATCGGCCCCCTTGTGGGCCCTGCGAACTTCGAGTGAAGCCGAGGGCCGTTGGAATTCGAGTGTGTCCATTCTAGCGACCCCACAAGGCAGATCAATGGGTTGCCAGTTGAGACGTCCGGTGATGCTGGGCGTCCAAACCCACACTGCAGCAAGGGGGAACTAACCCCCAGGCGGTTGCAAATCCGTGCCGGTCGACGATAATGGGTTTATGAAAGTCGACACGCGCCAACTTGATACCCGGGTGAGAGTCGTCACGCCCGAGAATATCGCGTTTCAGTACCGTATTGCCGGTCCGTTTCAGCGGTTGCCGGCTTATTTGATCGATTTGGGAATCCGCGTGGGGGTTTGCTTGATCAGTTCTATTGGGCTGACGATGATTTTCGGTCTTGCCGGACTGGAAAGCGTAGGGCAGGGGCTTTGGTTGCTGCTGTTCTTCGTGTTGGCCTGGTTCTATGGGTGCCTGTTCGAGACGTTCTGGAACGGTCAGACGCCGGGCAAGCGGTTGATGCGGATTCGCGTGCTCTCGATCGAAGGTCAAGCCATCAACGCATCGCAAGCGACGTTACGCAACATTCTTCGGGTGGTGGACGCATTGCCGGGTTTTTATCTGCTGGGGTTGATCTCGGCGGCGATGAACGACCGGTTTCAACGACTCGGCGACCTGGCTTGTGGTACCATGGTCGTCAGCGAAGAACCCCATTGGTTGCGGGACGTGGCCAAGGTCAAGGAGCCGGACGTGCTGCGTCTGGCCGATCGGATTCCGGCTTCGTTCCAGCCCAACCGTTCCCTGGCTCGGGCGTTAGCCGCCTATGTCGGCCGGCGGGCGAAGTTCACGCCGTCGCGCCGGATCCAGATCGCTCGATACTTGGGGGTGCCGTTGCGCGAGCAGCTCGGTCTGGCACAACGGACGAATCTCGATTATTTGTTGTGCGCACTCTACAACCGGGCGTTTGTGACCGACGAGGCGCCGGAGTCGGACGAGCCCGAGACGTCCGCCACGGTGACGGCCCAGGTGATGGACGGCGTCAACCCATTTGCACCCGTTGTTGCACGAGAACCGGCAGAGGTGAAGCTTGATGAAGGTATCTGATCTGCTTGAAGCCCGCCGAGAGAACTGGCAGGCCCTGGAACAGCTTTGCTCGCGTCTGGAAAACCGGGGACGACGGCAGCTCGACGCGCCCATGGTGAGCGAATTTGCCTCGCTCTACCGTTCCGCGTGCGCCGACCTCGCGCTGGCCGACGCCTATCAGTTGCCGCAGGAGACGGTCCATTATCTCCATCAACTGGTCGGTCGGGCACACAATCAGCTCTATCGGAGCCGGCTGTTCAACATGCGGACGTGGGCCCGTCAGCTTCTGGTCGACGTTCCCCGGCGCCTATTTCGCGACAAGGCGCTGCGGCTGGCGTTTTTCATCTTTTGGGGTGTGTTTCTGCTTTCGGGCTCGCTCTCCTATGTCCGGTCCGACTTTGCTCAGCGCGTGGTGGGCAATGAAATGCTGACACAGATTGAGGGAATGTACGCGCAGCCGGCCGGCCGGGACAATCCGGCTTTTTGCTGCGATCGGATGGGGTTCTACATTGCCCACAACGCGGGCATCGGCTTGCGATGTTTCGCGATGGGACTGTTGTTTGGCGTTGGAGGGCTGTTGGCGACCATTCAGAACGCGGCCATATTGGGTGGGGTCTTTGGCCACATGGCAACCACAACCCAATCCGACAACTTCTTCCGATTCGTCACGGCTCACGGCCCGTATGAACTGACCGCGGTGGTCATGGCGGCCGGGGCGGGGATGCGGCTGGGGTTTTCGTTGCTTGATACGAAGGGTCAGACGCGTATCGCGTCGCTTCGACGCGCCGGCGCCGAAGCGATGCCCACGATGGGCGCGTTCCTCGTGCTCTTTTCGCTAGCCGCGATGATCGAGGCCTTCATTTCGCCCTCGTCGCTCCCTTATGCCGTCAAGGCGGGCGTTGCCGTTTTCTCGATCGCCACGCTCGTATTCTATTTCGTGTTTCTCGGCTATCCGAGAGACGCCGGAACGGCCGGCCGGACCGCGCCGCCCGACACCGTCGGTCATTTACCCTCGTCGCCTGCCGACGCGCGGCCCGAGAGAGAGATGTCCCAAGAGTCCACCATGCCGGAGGGTCGCCGTGCAGTTGGATGATACGCGGATCGTCGTTCGCGAACGGTCCTTTCTCGATATACTCGATCTGTCGCTGCACGTGATTCGCTGGCGCGCCGCGCCGCTGACGATCGCGCTGGCCGTGGG
>JAFGIR010000132.1 GCA_016929515.1 Pirellulales bacterium
AAACGTGCCGTGGCCAGCAGGGCCCAGTGATCGGGCTCGACCGCCTTCGCGCCTTGACGCATGCGAGCCAGATAGGCGATGGCGCGGGCAGCCGTTTCCAGCCAGATAGGCTGCGGGTCCTTTTCGTAGAGCATCAACAACCCCAGGGCCGCCTCGCCCGGATAATAGAGCGACGTCCAGCGATCGTCGCGCCCTCGCCTTGCAAGGTCGAACTTCGAGTAGAAGCTGCCGTCGGCTTTCTGCATGAAGACAAGAAAACGCCCCAGTGCTCGCAACTCCTCCAGAGAAATCGTGCCGGGCTCGATTTGCTCGACGCTCAACAACGCCACCAGCCCCAGGCCGGTCCCTCCCAACTTCGCGTCGACCGAGGCCTCGATGCCGTTGATTTCCGGACGCGACCAAACGGCCAGCATGTCTGGTTGGCCGGGCAGCGTGCCGATTGCCTCGCGGCGCATGAACCCGACGGCGCGACGCAACGCTTCGAGTTTTTCGTTGCCGGGGCTGCGCCGCTGGCTGGCGGCCAAGGCGTAGATCGTGCCGGCGTGCCGCACGATGTTGTAGGCGGGCCGAACCGGAACCTCGGGGTCCAGATTGACCCGATAGACAAAGCGACCTCGCTCGTTGCACTGGCGAACGAGGTAGCCGGACGCGTCGCGGATCGCCTCGTCGAGCGTCGGCTGGTTCACTGTTTCTTTGCGGTCGCGCCCCTGCCGCTGGAGCCACAACGCCGCCGTGGCAAGCGAGCCGACCGTCGCGGCGCAGAAGAACCAAATCAAGACCTGCTTCCGTTTCATGGTTCGCCCTTTCGCTAACGGCTGTCTTCGGGTCCGTAGCGTCCGCGGTACTCGTCGGCCGGGTACTTTTGTTCATTTTTGACCATTTTCTCTCGCATGGCCGTCGAAAGATCGAGCCCCAGTTGATTGGCCATCGCCAACGCATAGCAAAGCACGTCGGCCAGTTCGTCGGCAACCCGACCCAGCTTCTCCGGCTCGTCCGCCACGCGGCGACTCTGTTCGGCCGAGAGCCATTGGAAATGCTCCATCAGCTCGGCCGCCTCGATGGCTATCGACATCGAGAGATTCTTGGGCGAATGGAACTGCTGCCAGTCGCGCCGCTCGACGAATCGCTCGACGATCCGCCGCAATTCGGCCACGGTGGTTCTGGAATCGGACATGGGATGGAACCGGAGCTGAGGTCGCTTCAGAAGGCCGCGGGAGCCGGATCCTCGAAGCCAGGCAACAGACGCTGCTCGTCGGGTTGGGTTCGCTCCCGGTAACGCGCTCGATAACGCTCCACGAGATGCATCATGATTTCCAAAGCCAGCAGATCGGCCCGAGTCATCACGTGGCGGGTGCTCCGCGCGCCAAGCCCTTGGACCAGCTCCTCCAAAACCTGCAAATGAAGCTGCATCGCTTCGCGCGCCGTAATGTCGGCCGCCGTCAGCAACTCGGCCAGACGATTCAACTCGCTCGACAGATGACCCGAACCCATGATCACGTACGTGCGAAGCAGCTCGCGATAGTGGTGAATCAGTTCGTCGGGCAACGCGACCGCTTGCTCGCGCGCCGAAGCGGTGAACCGATTGGCCGAATCGTGTCGCGCGATCTCAAGACCGTTGATCAACGAACGTTGTTGTCCCAACAGACACCGGGCCTCGTCGTGCTCTTGCTGGAGGCGGCGCTGGTGCAACTGCGAGAGCCGCTGATTCTCGCGAAACAAGACGTGACGCTCGATCGCTCGGGCAAGCACCCAAAGCAGGTTTCGCGTGGTTGTCGTGTTGACACAGACGTAGGCTTCGGCCCCCAATTCGTAGCAAACCGAGGCCATCTCCTGTTCGCTCTCGGTGCCCAACACGACGATTGGCGCGTCGGCCACGCCCGTCCGATAACCTTCGATCAACTCCAAGGCGTCCAACTCGCCCGGCTGATGGCTCACCAGCACGGCGTCGAACAACTCGTCGCGCAGTCGGGCCAACCCGGCCGAGCTGCCGACGGCTTCCTCCAAAACCACCTTCGACGCGCTGTCGACGGCCAACGCCTCGGCGAGCCATCCGCCCGTGCGATGCGTCGTCGAAATATACAAGACGCGCATCCGCGTGGGCAGATTCAGATCGCTCGATCGATCCGTGAATGCCTCGCGTTGTTTCAGGGTGGTGCTCATGGGCAACAACCGCGTGTTGTGGGGTGCGTCGCTGGAAAGTGACGCGATAACTTAGCGAAGCGGGGCCGCTGGGTCAACCTCGTTGTCGGGGCTCGCCCTAGCCAAGCCGACATGACATAATGGACCGTCGCCGGTGGAAAACCATCGTCCATCGAGGTCTGCATCGCCAATAATCGGCTCCCGTGACGTTCGGCAAGCCGATCAGGCCGCGCAGCGACCCATCGGCATGCAATGGTGAACATTTGCCGCGCAGCCATCAATAATCCCCACCTAGGAGTGGTTCTCGTGAAAGTGGCCTATCTCGACTGTGCTAGCGGCGCCGGCGGCGACATGATCCTTGGCGCGTTGGTCGACGCCGGGGCATCGCTCGACACCTTGAACGAGACGATTGCCTCGATGGGCTTGCCGGACTGCCGCCTGACAGCCGACGAGGTTCGTCGCTGCGGTTTTCGAGCCATCCAGGTCCAAGTCCACGCGGAAACAACGCACGACCATCGCCGTCTGACGGAAATTTTCGATCTGTTGGGCCGAACCAACTTGACCGACCGGCAAAAGGAGCTCGCCCGGCGGATATTCCAGCGACTCGCCCAAGCCGAGGCGAAAGCCCATGGCATCGACATGGAAGAAGTCCACTTCCACGAACTCGGCGCGGTCGACACGATTGCCGACGTCGTCGGCGCGGTGGTTGGGTTCGACCTGCTGGGTATCGAACGTGTCGTGGCTTCGCCCATTCCGACCGGCTCGGGCAGAATCCAGATGGCCCACGGCCTGGTGAGCGTCCCGGCGCCGGCCGTGGCCGAGTTGCTTCGCGGCGTGCCCCTGGCCGAGTCGCGCGTGGAAGCCGAACTGACCACGCCGACCGGCGCGGTCCTTGTAACCACGTTGGCCGAGGCGTTCGGACCGCTGCCGGCGATGACCATCGAGCAAATCGGTTGCGGGGCCGGCTCGCGCGATCTGGCCGAGCAACCCAACCTGCTGCGTCTGTTGATCGGCCAGGCGGTCGAACCGGCCGACGAGTCGGCTTCGGAAGTGTTGGCCGACGAAGTCTGGCTGCTCGAAACCAACCTGGACGACGCGAGCGGCGAGATCCTGGGCCACTGTGTCGATCGGCTTTGGCAAGCGGGTTCGCTGGACGTCTGGACGACGGCCATCCAGATGAAAAAGAACCGGCCCGGCGTAATGCTTTCAGCGCTCTGTCGAGCCGAAGACGTTGCTCGGTTGGAGTCCATCGTCTTTGGCGAGACGCCGACGCTTGGCCTGCGGCGTCGTCTGGTCCAACGGCACATCTTGCGGCGCGAGGCCCGCGAGGTGACGACTCCCTGGGGCACGGTCGAAGGCAAGGTCCGCTGGTTGCCCGACGGGCAGGTCCGCTTCTCGCCCGAGTATGAGTCGTGCCGGCAACTCGCCGACCGGCAAGGGGTGGCGCTTCGCGAAGTCTACGAGGCGGCCGCCAAGGCATTCAAGTAGGGCGCGTGCGAGCACGCATTCTACGTTTCGGGCGTCGCGCCGGCGAGCCGGTCCCATGCTTGACGCGCCGCTTCTCGGCCGACCGTCGGCGCTTGGCAGGTCGTGTCCTGGCACACGTAGACGGTTGGGCCCGGGGCGATCGGCGTTTTGCCTTCGAGGATCTTCGGCGTCGACGCGCTTCCCACGGACGCTTTGTCCACATAGCCCACGACCTTGTTCGGAATGAATCGGCGGTGCAATTCGGCCAGGATTTCCCGGTCGTCGGCCGGGTCGTCGCCGCCGACCACGGCGATTTCACTGGTCGGACCGAGATAGAACTCCAACGCCAAGAGCATCTGGCCGGCGGCCGGCGGATAGCGGCTCAACGCGTCGGCCTGGCTGCGAAGCGCGTGCCGGGCGACCTGCCAGTAATCCTCGCGGCGGCCGAGTTTCGCCAGCCGCAGCAGTCCCATCGTGGCCAGCCCGCCGCCGCTGGGGACCGACGAGTCGTCCATGTCGCGGCCGCGCACGATGATCGTCTCATGATCGGACGCCGTGAAAAAGAAACCGCCGCCCGAGCGATCGGCGAATTGCGTGAGAATCTGGTCGGCCAGCCGGACCGCTTCGTCGAGCCAACGCCGCTCGAACCGCGTTTCGTAGAGCGTCACCAGCGCCTCGACCATTGCGGCGTAGTCGTCGAGATAGGCATCCAACATGGCCTGTCCCTCGTACCAGCAATGGTGCAACCGGCCCGAGCCGTCGCGCAATTCGTCGAGCACGAAATCGGCTGCCCGAGCCGCCGCATCGAGATACCGCGCTTGGCCCAGCGCCGCGCCGGCCCGGGCCATTGCGTCGATCATCAGCCCGTTCCAACCGACCAAGATCTTGTCGTCCCGCTCCGGCGAACGTCGCGACTGGCGAACGGCAAGCAGCTTGCGGCGGCTTTCGGTCAGTTCCGATTCGAGGAGGTGCCGATCGCGTCCGGTCGACTCGGCCAGCCGGTCAAGCGTCGTCGACCGATGCAGAATGTTGCGTCCCTCGAAATGGCCTTCCTCGGTCACGTCGTAGAACTCGCAAAACGTGTCGGCCGCGGGCGAGCCGAGCGTGCGATAGACTTCCTCCGGCGTCCAAAGATAGAACGTGCCCTCGTGGCCGTCGGTGTCGGCGTCCTGGCTGCCGTAGAAACCGCCGCGGTCGTCGGTCATCTCGCGCAGCACGTAGTCGAGCGTCTCTTCGACAACCTGCCGATAAGACGGATTGCCGCTGGCTTGCCACGCCTCGAGATAAGCGGTCGCCAGCAAGGCATTGTCGTAGAGCATTTTCTCGAAGTGGGGGACCAGCCAGTGCGGATCGGTACTGTACCGGTGAAAACCTCCGCCAAGCTGATCGTAGATGCCGCCGGCCGCCATGCGGTCCAACGTCGTTGCCACCGTGGCCGGCAGCGGCGACGCGCCGTCGGCGTGCCACCGCCGCAGCAAGAAACGCAACAACAGCGGGGCCGGAAACTTCGGCGCCGGCCCAAATCCGCCACACTCGGGGTCGAACTGGCGCACCAGCGCGGCCTGGGCCGATTCGAGTTGTGCCCGATCGAGCTGGCCCAACTCGCGCGCCTCGCCCGACGCAACGAGACGCTCCGTCAGCCCCTCGGCCTGGCCGACCAACGCTTCGCGCTGTTGTCGCCACGCTTGGGCAATCGCTTGGAGCACCTGGTCGAAGCCGGGCATTCCATGCTGGGCTCGAGGCGGCCAATAGGTCCCGCCGAAAAACGGCTTTCGCGACGGCGTCAGAAACACCGACAGCGGCCAGCCGCCACGGCCCGTCATCGTCTGCACGGCCTCCATGTAGACGCGATCGACCTCGGGCCGTTGCTCGCGGTCGACCTTGATCGAGATGAAGTGCTCGTTCAATAGCCGGGCAATTCGCTCGTCTTCGAAGCTTTCGTGGGCCATCACGTGGCACCAGTGACAGGCCGAATAGCCGATCGACAGAAAGATCGGTTTGTTTTGTGCACGAGCCTCGCCGAACGCCTCGTCGCCCCAGGGAAACCACTCGACCGGATTGTCAGCGTGCTGGAGCAGATAAGGGCTGGTCTGGCCGGACAGGTGATTGGGCATCGTCGAGCCACGGGGCAAGGAACACAACAAGGGACGCTTTGCCGTGTTGAATTCTACGGCGGCCGGGCCGCGCCGTCGGATTTCGATCGCCGGAAGCCCTCACGCCGCACGCCCTGTCGACCGACGCACGCACGGGACACCTGGGCGGCAGAGAAGTCTGGATTGGCAAGGCAGTCGTTTCGCTCTGCACCGTGACCCTAGATTATTGAT
Organism: Pirellulales bacterium; assembly: GCA_016929515.1. Taxonomy (GTDB): domain Bacteria; phylum Planctomycetota; class Planctomycetia; order Pirellulales; family Thermoguttaceae; genus UBA11386. The sequence goes on from JAFGIR010000132.1 coordinate 5,931, forward strand.
GCGTGCAAGCACGCATCCTACTGAGACGTCTTTTTCGCGACGGGGAACGTGCCCGAGCGGACGTCGTCGCGATATTGGGTCACGGCCGCGTTGATCGTCTTCGCCAGATCGGCGTAGACCTTGACGTGGCGCGGGATGCGGCCGGGCGTCAGCCCCAGCAGATCGTGGAGAACCAACACCTGCCCGTCGCAGCCAGGGCCGGCGCCGATGCCGATCGTCGGAATCTCGATCGAGCCGGTCACTTCGGCGGCCAGCTTGGCCGGAAGACATTCGAGCACGACCGAAAACGCGCCGGCGTCTTGCACGGCCCGGGCGTCGGCCAGCAGTTGCTCGCGATTGCGTTGCAGGCTGTAGCCGCCCAACTGATGGATTTTTTGAGGACGCAGCCCGATGTGGGCCATGACCGGGATGCCGGCCGTCGCAAGACCCTCGATCACGTCGGCCTGCTCCTCGCCGCCCTCGATTTTGACCGCGTGACACAGGGTTTCCTTCAGAACGCGAGCCGCGTTTTCGATCGCTCGATACTTGCCCAATTGGAACGACGGAAAAGGCATGTCGGCCACGACCAACGCGCGCTCGGCGGCCCGGGCGACCATCTCGGCGTGATAGATAATCTCGTCCAAGGTCACCGGCAGCGTGTTCGCGCGGCCCTGGACGACCGTGCCGAGACTGTCGCCGACGAGAATCACGTCGATTCCCGCCTGGTCGACGAGTTGGGCCGTCGGAAAATCGTACGCCGTGAGCATACTAATCTTCTGGCCGGCCGCTTTCATGGCCACCAGTTTGGGCACCGTCATGGGAGATGGATCGGAAGGCATTGAACGGCCACGCTTTCAGGCAGAATTCTGAAAAAACGAAACACGCGAGGCCCGGCTCGACCAAACGAACCGGGCTTATGCCCATTCTACGGCAACCGGCCATGGAACGAAAAGGGGGCCTTTTGCGGGCAAGGAACCCTTTTTCCTCCCTGTTCATGGAGCCGACACGGAGCTATCCTTTATCATTGGGAGGGCTGGGCACAAGCGGCCACGTTGATCCACTGATCGTTGCTTCCGTCTTGCGAGATTCCCCATGTTTGTTCGCCATTTCTCTGCCTTTCGCGCTGCCGCGACACTCGGTCTTCTGTTGATTCCGCTGTCGGTCTCGGCGCAGATCCCGCCCGCCATGCCGACCAGGGTCAACCTTGAAGGAGCCATCGGGGCAATCAGGGCCGACAAGATCCGGGTCGTGACGCCCGCCGGTCAAAACTGGATGGTCCACCTTTCGAAAAAAACCTCGGTCATGCTGACCGGCAAGGCCGACCCCACGGTGCTCCGGCAGGGCATGTTCGTCAAGTTTCAGGCCCAAGTGACCGGTCCTCGCAAGGCGGTCAGTCCGATCGAGCGAATTCAAGTCTTCACGCCAACCAGCCAGGACGTCCCCGGAGCATTCCCCCACCAGGGCTTCGGCCCGGCCGACGACGCGCAGGCCGCCGGAACGGGAAAAAGCACCGACCCAGGGGAAGGCAGTCCGACGTACGACGTGGTCGGTCGCATCACCGGCGCGCAGAAGGGCAGGGTCATCGTGTCGTTCGGAACGGGCTCGCTCGAAATCGAGTTGGCCCAAGGAGCCCAGGTCGAACTGGCGCTGGCCGACATCAGCTTCGCTCGACCGGGAGACCAGATCGTCTGCAACGGCCTGCTCGTCGGACCGGAGGCGGCCAGAACGGTTCGCGCGACGTCGATTCAAATTGTGCAGGGGCAGAACCCGCTCCAGAAAACGACGGCCGGCACGACCCAAACGCCAGACGACCAGAAGACCGACCACGGTGATCAGAAACAAGAGCTGGCCCAACAGTTGGTCGACTTGTTGACGCCGGGCAAGAAGAGCAAACCGAGCAACGAGAGCTTCACCATCGAAGGCGACCCGACCGAATTCCAGCCGAGCGCCCGATATTCGATTGCGGTGCTGCAACGCCGTTTCGGTCAAGCACAAAAGACCGACGTACAGGGCACCCTGACTCGCCGCGGTCGCGAGGCACGTAGCGCGTGGCAAATGTGGACCTGGGGCCCGGTCAAGGTGATCGTCGACCGGTCGCGGAAGACACGCTTCTTTGCCGCCGGCCCGTGATGCCCGATGCGGCTTCTCTCATTTCATTCCCTCTCGGGCCGTTGTCGCGCCGAAACACGTTTGTCCGCGCCCGTCCTTGAAGGAAAAACCCGTCCGCGCTGTCGGCGTGTCGGCGAGAATCACGCAGAGTGACGATTTGCCGAGAAACAAATTCGACACCGAACGGCTCGCGGCGATCTTCCTATATCTTCCATTATCACACGATCACCCTGTCCGCCCATTCTTCCTCATTGCGAAGGATGTTGTGACGGGCAAGCTTGTCTCAAGCCGCAAGGTTTGATCGACGAAGTAGAAAGAGAGGCTCTGCGCGCGTCGTGCGCGCCGGGTTTCACCTTACGAAGAAGGAAAGGTTGCCGTTTTGTGCCGTGGCAGGCCAAGCGAGCGGTCCTGACCGCAGACCACCACGTCACGGAGCGTATTTCTTTTTTGCACATTACCCACTTGCCGCATTTTACCCTCTAGACCGGTGTCATGCCGACCGACGTTGAAATCCCGATCCCCGATCGCCCACGGCCGCCCCGCAGCCTCCTCGAAGGAACGGCCAATCAAGTGGCCGATATCGGCGCCTTCGTATTTGACGTGATGATTGGGGCGTACAACTTTACCGTTTTCACGTTGCAGATGTTTGGCTGGCTTTTCAGCCGGCTGCCGCGACGCGGAACGCTTTTGCCTAGCCTCTACCAGATCGGCGTGCTCAGTTTGCCGGTGGTGGCGCTGACCGGCACGTTCATCGGCATGGTACTGGCCGTTCAGAGTTTCGCGCAATTCCGCATGCTCAACATGGAGACGCGGATGGGCGCGGTGATCAACATGTCGTTGGTTCGGGAGCTGGGACCCGTCTTGGCGGCCACCATGCTGGCCGGCCGCGTCGGCAGTGCGATGGCCGCCGAGTTGGGCACGATGCGCGTGACCGAGCAGATCGACGCACTGACGGCCATGGGCACCAACCCCATCCACTATCTGGTCGTCCCGCGGTTTCTTGCTTGTTTGCTTCTGATTCCGGCCCTGACGATCATGGCCGATTTCATGGGCGTGGAAGGGGCGGCCAGATATAGCATCGACTTCCTGGGCGTCGACCAGCACCACTACTGGGAGAACTCGCGACAGTTCGTCGGCAATTTCGACATGTTTGTCGGCGTGTTCAAGAGCCTGTTCTTCGGCGCCGCGATTGCGCTGATCGGTTGTCATCGTGGGTTCCACTGCGATCCCGGCGCCGAGGGCGTCGGACGAGCCGCTACGAGTGCCTTCGTCTACTCGTTCGTTGCCATCCTCTTGATCGACCTGCTCTTGGGCATTGTCCTGGATATGTTCTACTACGCCTTTTTTCCCGCGGCGCCGTCGCTGTTCTAACCCATGGTCAACGCACTCAGACATCACGATGCGTCCACGTCGCCGATCCTTCGGATCGAGCGGCTCGGGGTTCGCTTCAACCGCAATCAGGTCCTTCGCGAAGTCAATCTGACCATTCGCCGGGGCGAGACCGTGGCCATCATCGGTGAAAGCGGCTGCGGCAAAACCGTCCTACTCAAAACAATCATCGCGCTGTTGAAACCGACCGAAGGCACGGTTCATTTCGACGGGCAGGACTTGGCGACCCTGGACGAGAAGCAGCTCACGTCACAGCGGATTCGCTACGGTTTTCTGTTTCAGCAAGCCGCGCTGTTCGACAGCATGACCGTGGCCCAGAACGTGGCCTTTCCGTTGCGTCAACACACGACGAAGCCCGAATCGGAAGTCCAACGGATTGTCCTGGAACATTTGGCCGAGGTTGGGCTTGCCCACGATGTGCTGGCGCGCAAGCCGGCCGAACTCTCGGGCGGAATGCGAAAACGCGTCGGCTTGGCCCGCGCGATGGTTCTCGAACCGGAGTTGATCCTCTACGACGAGCCGACCACGGGACTCGACCCGATCATGGCCGACGTGATCAACGAACTGATGCTCCGTACCCGGCGCCAACATCCGGTGACGAGCATCATCGTGACACACGACATGCGCACGGCCAGGAAAGTCGCCGATCGGGTCATCATGCTGTTTCCCAGCAACCGGCTGAAGCCGGAGGAACCGCAAATCATCTTCGACGGCTCGACGAAACAGATCGAAGCGTCCACCGATCGGCGCGTGCAACAATTCGTGCATGGCGAGGCGGGCGAACGCTTGACGGAAATGCGGCAACACAACGGGGATTAGGCTGATGAATGAACAGATTCTCAAATTCTGGGTTGGAGTCATGGTCGTCTCGACCCTGCTGATCGTCGGCATCCTCATCCTGTGGCTGGGCAACACGCCGGCCATATTCCAAAAGACGTACACCGTCTATGTCGACTTCAACGACGCGCCGAGCGTTACCCCAAACACCCCGATCCGCAAGAGCGGCATCCTGATCGGCCGTGTCAAGAACGTCGAGCTGCTCCGGGAAGGCGGGGTGCGCGTGACTGCCGCCGTCCATTCCGACGTCGATCTGCCGACGAACGAAGTCTGCCAGGTCAAGACCTCGTTTCTGGGCGATGCCGAAATCGAGTTCGCCCTTCCGCCCGGCGTCCAAGCCGCCAAGAAGTCGATTGCCCCGGAGACCGTTCTCAAGGGCAAGCGAGCCGCCGATCCGCTTGCCGCGGTGGCCAATCTCGAAGCCAACCTTTCGGACGCCGTCAACTCGGTGTCCGGCGCGAGCCAGAAATTCGCCGACACGCTCGGGAAGATCGACACGATCCTCGGCGAGAACGAAACCCACATCAGCAGCATCGTCCAACAAACGGACGAGACGCTGAAGCTGCTGAAGAAGACGACCCAGTTCACCAGCGACTTGTTGGACAATCCCGAATTCAGCGAGGAACTCAAGGCCGAGGTTCGGCAATTGCCCCAGACGCTCCGCGAGGCCCGAACCACCATTGTCCAAATGAGAACCACCATGCAAAACATGGACAACACGATGGGGTTGGTCGACGCCAATCTGCGGAATATCAAGGATTTCACGGAGCCGTTGGGCGAGAACGGCCGCGGCATCGTCGAGCAAATCGATCAGAGCGTCCGGCGACTCAACAATCTCATGGTCGAGATGGAGAGCTTTGGCAAATCGATCAACAGCCAAGACGGCACGCTCGGCCGGTTGGTCAAGGACGACGAACTGTATCAACGCCTGAATCAGACGGTCCGGAACGTCGAGGAAATCAGCTATCGAATCAAGCCCATCATCAACGACGTGCGAATCATCTCCGACAAGCTGGCGCGCCACCCCGGCGCCATCCTGCGCGACGCGGTTCGCCCAGGGCCGGGCACCAAAGGACTGCCTCCGTCGAACGAAACCCCAGGCTACTGCCCCACCGGGCAGTCGGTTTGGCAACGGTAGATCGACGGTCCACCAAGAACCTATCCGAGAATCCGGCGGAACATGTCATCCTGAGCGCAGCGAAGGATCTCAAGTCGTTTTACGCAAACGAGATCCTTCGCTACGCTCAGGATGACCGTCAGCGGCTCGCGAGGTTCCCGGATAGGCTCTAAGGCTGGCCCCAGGCCGGAGATGGAGACGACCAAGCGGGCTCGATTGGCTGGCCGGGCTGAGTCGCGGACGAGGCCGGACTCGGCGGCGGCGTCCAGCCGCCCGGTGAGCCAAGCGGTTGGCCGGACGAGGGCTGAGTCGAATAGCCCGGTGGGTTTTGGGGTTGCGCCGGCTGCATGGGCCGCGCATTGGGTGAAAACGGCTGCATCGACTCGGGATAGCTTTGCGGCGGTTGTGCCTGGGGTGTCGGAATCGACTCCAATGGGCCGGCCGAAGGAGTTGCGTTCAGCGGAGACGGCCCCGAAAACACGGGGGGCGCCGTCGCCACCGGCATTTGTCCCCGGGCACGGAGTTGCTCGGCTCGACCGATCAAATGCTCGGCCTGGACGACCATCTGGGGACGCAACTGGTAGGTGAATACTCGCCGGTCGCGGAGTTCGCCCGGCAACAGATTTTCCGTGAAGAAATCCAACGGCGGAATTTCGTACCAAGGAGTCGGCATGGGCTGCATCACCGTGAGCGTTTCGTAGCCATCCTTGACGAGACGGATCTTCCGCGTGCCGTAATAGGTGAAATTGGCTGAAACCGGAGTGGTCCCAACATCATAGTCGTCGACATAGACCATGGCCCCGGGCGGATTGCTTCGGATCGTCATCCGACGTCGCACGCAGCCGGTCAAACAGAGGGCGACCACCACGAATAAGGCAACACTATACCACCATCGGGAAAACTTGGGCCGAGTCGCTCTGGAAGGGTTGACAGACACGCGGTTTGCCGGGATGAAAGACATGGATGGGCGGCCAATAGACGACAATACGAGGGCGGGAGTATAGCGGCACGGCCAGGACCCGGCCAGAGCGAAAAACGGGCAAAAACGTCGACTTACCCCCTTTACGGCACGAGCCGACCGTGCCCAACGGCCACCCGCCATGCTAGAATACGACAAGGTGCTTACCCAGTTTATCACGGGCCAATTGGCCCCCATCGATTCCGCCAGGTCATGCTGATGGACCCCAACGCCGACCGCTGGCAACACTGCCTGGAGTATGCCGCTCTGAGCGACGTGGGGCTGCGGCGCAGTAATAATCAAGACTCCATGGCCGTTGCGACCGCCGGTAGTCAGACCGCCTGGGAGAAGCGGGGACACCTATTCATGGTCGCCGACGGGATGGGCGCCCACGCCGCGGGCGAACTGGCCAGCCAAATGGCCGTCGACGCTGTCCCGTTGGTTTATCATAAACTGGGCGAACTGCATCCGGCCGAAGCCCTGCACCGGGCCATGGTGGCCGCAAACCAACAGATCTTCGAGCGAGGCGAGGCCAGCGACGATTTTCGCGGAATGGGCACGACCGCCAGCACGCTCGTCCTTTTGCCGCAGGGCGCCTTGGTCGCCCACTGTGGCGACAGCCGTGTCTATCGATTGCGCGACACAACGTTCGAACAACTCACGTTCGACCATAGCCTGGTCTGGGAAATGAGCGCCGCCGGCCGGATTCCCGAGAATGAAGTCCCCGACTACGTCCCCAAGAACATCATTACCCGATCCCTCGGGCCGGGCGACGAAGCCGAAATCGATCTCGAAGGCCCCTTTCCGATCGAGACCGGCGATACGTTTCTTCTTTGCAGCGATGGTTTGTCCGGGCCGGTCCGCGACGAAGAGATGGGAACGATCGCCGGATGCCTCCCGCCCGAGGAAGCCGCGAGAACCCTCGTTGATCTGGCCAACTTGCGCGGTGGACCCGACAATATTACCGTCATAGTCGTCCGGGTAACGGGACCTCAAGTAGCGAACAACGACGCTCGAACCCAGCCGACAAAGGCGCCCATCGTCTATCGGCCGGTCCATCCGTTGCTTTGGGCCCTCTCGGGCGCTTTGGGACTCGGCACGCTCGGCATGGTCGTTCTGGGTCAGTACACTTTGGCCCTGGCGGGACTGATTGCCACGCTCGTCCTCACGGCGTTGGTCTTGATCGAGCGCTGCGGTGGCAACATGTCTTTGGAGGATTGGACCGGTCAGGTTTTTGGCAAGGGACCGCATCGCACTTACGATTGCACGCCCAACGCGGAATTTGTCGACCGGCTTTCGCGCGTGGTCGAGCAACTCCGCGACGCAGCGACGAACGAGGATTGGAAGATCGACTGGCATCGCTTCAACCAGATCCAGTCCGACGCCGACGCCGCGACGTTTGCCGCCAAGTATCCGGCGGCCGTGCGACTCTATTGCCACGCCTTGTGCTTCATGATGGGCGAACTCCGCAACCAACAGCCTGGCCGGCAGGATCATTCTTAACCCCACCCGCCTGGGGATCCCGTACTACTAAGCTCAAAAATCGTGAGCTTCTTTTGACGAAGTCCGGCGACCAAGGGGCGCGGGTTTTCACCACGGTGCGGAAGCACCCATTGGTTGGCGACCCTGCCGCCCTGTGGGAAGTGTTTACCTTGTGCCCGAGGTATCTTCCTTGGGAATGCGGCTCGCGGCGCGCGTCTATTACTCTGGAACCAACGTCGGAACTCATCAGCCCGCGCCAACGGATCGGGACAACCACCGTTTTGTGTGTCAGTGGGGGGTATTCTTACGCCAAATTACCATTCATCTGAGTTTTCCATTTTTTTAGAAAGATTCTTGGACCGTTTCGGAATTTTATGAAGGAACCTCGCGTCTAGAGACTCAGGCGGGTTTCGTCCGAAACGGACGTCCCCTGGCGGTCCTGGAAACTCTCCGGTCGCGTTGCGGAAGGAACAACCCCACCAACGTAAGAGGCACCGGAACTCGAAACGCAAGCGGCAACCCCGTTCGACACTCTCCTACATCGCGACACTCTACCACGTGTCCGATGTCCCTGGCCATCGACTCGCCCGACCACCAGCGAGCGATGGCCTCTTTAGTTGTTGATCGAGGTGCAAAAGCGGCCGTTCAACTCAAAAAGGGCAAGTCCCCCAATCATTACTACGCCTTTTGCGTCACAATGCATCATTCTTACGTGTTTTTGCGTCACACGTTGGAAGTAATATTGACATCGTTAGTGCGGGGGCGGATTATAAACTCTGACGTTTCTGCAACCTCAAAAGTGGCAGCTCTTCGTGGTCTGACGGTTATGCTCTCCGGCAAGTTCGACTTGCGGGAAGTCGGAACAACCAGACAGTCGCTGACTACCAAGGGAAGCGTCTTGGAACAGACATCCCCATCGTGACACTCTGCCAAGTGTCTCGATGTCCAGGGCCGCCGATCAGTCACCACCACCGGCTATCGGCGGCCTCTCTTTTTTGAGGGAAATCGCACCGCAAGATCGTCGATCTACGAGTTCATGCCCCCCGTAAAAACCGTGAATCTACTTCTAGTTGGGTTAACCTTTTGCCCTACAGATGGGTGTCTTTTTGACGTGTTCAAACGCCTATTCCGCGTTGATTCACGTTTTGCTGATTTTTTGGAACCGTTTTCCGATACACGCGGGAAAGAAGGATGCACGATTTTGTGCCTACCACGCTTTCTGACCGGCGAGCAGATGTCGGCATCGTCCGATTCAATTTCAACTCCGTATAACCTACACTTGGTGGATGAACAACCGGATGGTGAAGTCCGGCCGTTCGGTTTGTACCGAGTTTTCGCCCTCCTCGAAAACCCGCTGGCGAGAAACAGGGCGGTAGGACCGCCGACCAATTGGGAAAGCAGGAAGAGCAATGCCCGGGCCAGGATGACTCGGCGAAAACAGTGTTTGCGGGCCGTGGAGCGAGCGGGACTCGCCCCGCGCCGCGGAATTCTCCATTTCAAGGCAGCGATCGGATGAACGACAAGACTCCGACGATTTGGGCCCTCGCTTTTTGGTTCGTGGCGACTTTCGGCGCCGGATTGGTTTGGGCCGAGGAGAGCCCCGGTCTCCGAGACGCCCGAAACCGGATGGTCGACGAAGAACTGGTCGCCGCCGGCGTGAAGGACGCTCGCGTCATCAAGGCCATGCGAACCACGCCGCGTCACGAGTTCGTGCCCGTGCCCCAGCGTCCTTATGCCTATTTCGACATGGCGTTGCCGATCGGCAACCGGCAGACAATCTCGGCGCCGTTCGTGGTCGGCTACATGACCGAGCAACTCGATCCGAAACCGACCGACCGGGTTTTGGAGATTGGCACGGGCAGCGGCTATCAGGCGGCCGTGCTCAGTCCGTTGGTCGCCGACGTCTACACGATCGAGATTGTCGAACCGCTGGGCCGGCGAGCGGCCAAGACGCTAGAGCGGCTGAAATACACCAACGTCCACACGAAGATCGGCGACGGCTATCAGGGCTGGCCCGAACATGCTCCGTTCGACAAAATCATCGTCACCTGCTCGCCCGAGCAGGTCCCCAAGGCGTTGGCCGATCAGTTGGCCGAAGGCGGTCAGATGATCATTCCGGTCGGCGAGCGTTATCAACAGACGCTCTACCGGCTGACGAAACGAGACGGAAAGCTGTTGCGGGAGAAGCTGCGTCCGACCCTTTTCGTGCCGATGACCGGCGCGGCCGAAACCGAGCGCCGCGTGCAGCCCGACCCGAGCCACCCCAAACTGGTCAACGGCGATTTCGAGGAATTTGCCGAAACCAAACCAGCCCCGAACGCGGCGCCCGACGCCGCGGGCCTGAAGAAGCCCGACGGCTGGCACTATCAGCGCCAGCTCGAAGTGATCGA
>JAFGIR010000133.1 GCA_016929515.1 Pirellulales bacterium
CGGAACAACACGATCATCGCCTACGCCCCGCCCGACACCCTGGCCATTATCGAGCAAGCGGTCAAGGCAATTGACGTCCCGCGCCAACGCGACCACTCGCTTCAGGCAACCATCGGCCGGACGGAAATCTACCATCTCTCGACCATGGACCCCGAACCACTGGTGAACACGCTCAACGAGATCGGCAACCTCGACCTGGACACGCGACTCGAAGTCGATCGAGAGAACAAGACCATCACCGCCTACGCCACGCTGGCGGATCACGTTACGATTCGGGCGTTGATCGACAAACTCGACAGCACGGGCCGGCAGCCCGAGGTGATCAAGCTCCGCCGGCTCGAGGCCGACTACGTCGCCGGCACCATTCGGCACGTGCTCTTCGGCGGCCAGGGAGAGGAAAAGAAAGAAAAGAAGCAGCGATATTCCTATTGGGATTACGACTATTCCAGCCGACGCAGTTCGGACAATTCCAAGAAGGATCAATTCCGCGTCGATGCCGACGTCGAACACAACCGTCTTTTGCTCTGGGCGAACAAGGTCGAGATGGAGGAGGTCACGAAGTTCCTGGTCAAGTTGGGCGAAAACCCGTCGCAAGACAGTAACTGCGAGACGGTTCGCGTGTTGGATTCGCTCGAAGACGAGGAAGCCGGGGAATTGCTCGATCAACTCCGCCGCGTATGGCCGGGCAAGAATCCCTTGTTGATCGACGACCCCAAACCGAAGAAACCCGCCACCGATAGACAGACGAACCGTTCGACCCAGTCGAACGAAGATTGGCTTTCCGGGGCAAGTCAAAACACGCCGGATCGTCCTCGGGTCATATTCGCACAGCTTCCATCCGAGCCGGCGACGAAGGCCTCGCCCACGGACTCCACTCCGCCGCCGATCACGATCACTCGCAACGCCGCCGGCCGTTTGGTCATCGCCTCGGAAGACACTCAGGCATTGGACCGGCTTGAGGAATTGGTCGCCAAATTGAACCCGCCTCGCAACGACTTCGAGACCTTCCGGCTGAAACGCGCCTGGGCCTTCGATGTCGTCGACAACCTCAAGAGTTTCTTCAAGACAACCAAGGGGGATGTCGACCTGGAGGAGGTCTGGTGGTCCGGGTGGCACGGCGATGCCATCCAGAAAAACGACGACGACGACAGCATACGGCTATCGAAGCGGCGCCGGTTGACGTTCATTGCCGACGCCGACAGCAACTCGATTCTGGTCAAAGGGGCCGATTCGGCCCAGTTGAAGACTATCCGAGAGTTGATCGCCTTTTATGACGGCCGCGAGGAAGCCGACCCGCGAAACGACCGCATGGAGGGCGTGTTTCATCTCGAGTATTCGAAGGCCCGCGTCGTCGCCGACACGCTCAAGGAAGTCTACCGCGATTTGCTTAGCTCGAACGATAAAGCATTTTCGGGAAAAAAGAACGGCAACAAGCGCTCCGACTATGTCAGCTACTACTATCGACGAAGCGGCTCCGACTCGGACGATGAACCCGAGAAGGCTCCAAAATTCAAGGGATTGCTTTCGATCGGGATCGATGAATTGTCAAACAGCCTGATCGTCTCGGCCCCGGCGTGGTTCTATGGCAATGTCGCCAAGATGATCCAGAGACTCGACGAGATGGCCAAACCCACGGTCGCCACCGTCAGCGTGGTCAAATTGGACCAAGGCGTGGACGCCGCGAAGCTCCGAGCCGCGTTGGCAAGAATCATCGGCGACACGTCAGGCACCGGCAAGGCCGCGTCGAAAGAAGCATCATCCACCAAAGGCAAGGCCGACGGTGCGCCACTCTCCCCAAAACACTGACGCCCTCGCACGGGCTCGTCAAAGACTCGACATCAATAGCCGACTGCCGGCTCGGTCGACTTCTTGCCGACGATTTTCAATCGGTTGTCGATCCTGATCACGCCCGGCTCCAGGGCAGCAAGCTGCAGCGCCAACGCACGGTCATGTTTCGTGGCGACCGTACCTTCAAGAACCACGACCTTGTTTTTGAAACTCACGCGAATCGGAGAGTCTTTCCCGAAATTGGGTATCCTTCCCAAACACGTCCGCACGTTGGCACCAAGTTCTGGCGAAATCTTTGGCGTGTAGGAAAACCCCAGCGTAAGCGTCGACCGCACACTCTGCGTGCTGGACCGCGTCGACCGTTGGCTTGGCTGAGTAGGACGGCGAGACCTCGAACTCGTCCCTCGGGTTTGCGAGGAACGCGCGGTGCCCCCCGACTGGTCCGCTCCGACGAATGTCGGCAAATCACCCGTGTCCGCCCCGACAAAGGTGCCGCGAGTTTGTGTGTCGCGAATCTCCGGAGCCTCCAACATGTCGGGCACCTCGGCCGCCAAGGTTTGCCCGGTTTCCGCAAGTGGCTCTCCTGACGTCTCGGTGGACGTTTGGCCCTGCGCGTCGGTACTGACGGCCATCACCAGCGTGGCGACGCAAGCCAGAAGGTAAAGCATCGGATTCCGAGACATGGGCGTTCAGCTTCCTCGTGGACTATACGGAGCGAAGTTATCGACCCGCAACGTTTATTCTATGAAAGCGGACTTCACTCTGGGAAGATCGGAAAAATGGGGGAACAAAGTTCCGGGAATTGAGGGCATTTACATTCGAGGGACTAGGGTGACTTTGCCGAATATATCGATTGTACCGATCCGGCTTGGGCTGGCGGACTGCCTGGACATAACTCCTTCGGGGGGACATACGTGTCAGTCAACATGGTTTCTCTTCTCTCCAAACTCAGACGACTCCACCCCAGGGCCACCACCGTGGTTCTAGCGGTCTTCGTCGCTATTGTAGTCACGACGCTGGGCGGCGTCCTGGGCGACACCTGGACAGCTCCCACGTCAAAGGAAACCGCGACCACGGAAACCACGGTCTATCGTGTCGGCCCGGGCGAATCAGAACCATGGGCCGGCCAACCGAGGCGAGAATACGCCAAGACGGCCGACGGCCGCATTGTGTCGGATGTTGAAGGCCATGGCCTGGGCGTCTCGGCTCCTCCGGCCTCACGGGAGAGAATGGCCGCGGAGTATCGGCCAGAGACTCCCCCGACGTCAACGCCGAGCGAACCGCGCCCATCCGGTTGGGTCGCCCAACCCGTTTCACCGACGTCCCACGCCGCACAAACCGTCCGGCAGCCTGTCAACCTCTGGAATGTCAGCGCCGCCGAGTTCGAAACGAATCTCCTGCACGCCGTGGGCGACCGGTTGATGTCCCGGCGCCATGGCAACGGTGTCCATGAATACTTGCTTCCTCTCCCGGACGGGCAACCACCTCGGCTCCGCGTGGAGCCCAGAGGCAACCGCGTGTCGATCGAAGGACACGAACGTCCCGTTCGTGGAGCAGTCGAACTCGTGCATGCCTTGGATAGTCCACGATCGGCCCACGGTGTTCGGTTCGTCACGACTCCGGGATCTCGTGAAGACGAGGTTCGTCGATTGATCCACGCGGTGCAGTTGAACCGTGGTCATCAGGCAACCCGGCACTCCCCCCGATCAGCCCACGAAACCGGTGGACTATTGGTCGCGGCAAACCCAACGGTCCGCGACGATTCCGATACGCCGTCGCCCGCTTCGCCGGAACCGAAGACCGGAAGCGGCGCGACACCAACTACGACCCCAGGCATTCAGCCGCCGACCGCCGGCAGTCGAGGCGTTGGCCCGGAAGGCGAGCCCGCCGACGGTAGCCGGCTGGTGGGACCGGTCCAAGTGCAGGTTCTCGAAGGTCTTGACGCCATTATCATCAAGGGTCGGCCCGAGGACGTCAAACGCGTTCAGGAATTGATCGAACAGATCGAGCAGTACAGCCAGATCACGAAACCGGCAGTCGAAGTGGTCATGCTGAAGCACGCGGACGCCTCGGCTCTCGGCGCGCTGCTCAAGGAACTCTATGAAGAGGTCTACGCGGCACGCGAGGGCCTCATGAGCATCACGCCGTTGGCGGCTCCGAATGCTCTTCTGCTGATCGGCCGCCCGGAGAGTGCTGAAAAACTGATGACGTTGATCGAGCGGCTCGACCAGCCGGTTTCGCCGACGGCCCGATTCCGGCTTTTCCACCTCAAGCACGTTCCGGCGGAAAAAGCCCAAGAAAGCATC
>JAFGIR010000134.1 GCA_016929515.1 Pirellulales bacterium
AAGCAACGGTTACCGACTCGACATGATCACCGGTTTTGGTAACCAGAGCGATTTTCTCACGCTCAGGGAGTTGGTTTCCTTCGCGCTCGTCTCCGACATACAAAACGACGATTCGGGAGTGCAGATTTTCAGCGAACGAGCCGGAATGTCGATCCTCTATGACATCTTCGGCTACAGCTACCTGCCACTGGCGCTCAACAACGCGCCATTCGGCACGGCAAACACGTCGCACGATATCCTCTTGAATCCCGACGGCGCGATACAAACCTCGGACGAAATTGTACCCAATTGGCACTTCGAGGATGACGCGAACTTCAAGGTGCATCCAATACCGGAACCGGGCATCGCAACGCTGGCAATCTCACTTCTTGTTGCTACAGGCCTCTCGCGTCCGCGGCGCCGACGGTAGAACAGTCGCGTCGCCCATCGCGGGTTCCTCCTTTTCACAGACATCAACCACGGCCGCCCGAGGTGCTTTTTGGGCGGCCGCTCCCTTTCTTTGCCGTGCGACGCGACTGGCATGACGACCGGTTCCGACGTGGGCAAGACGTTTGCTCGACGCAAGACTCTGCTACACCCAAAGAGGCAGAGTGTCTTTCTAGTCGCCCCACTATACCCAAACCACCAGGCAATCTAAGGAAGATTGCACATATTTGGGGGATTTTTCAGGCGTTTGCTTGCATTTCGTCCCCGAAGTGTTAGAATCCGCTCAGGTTTCATTATCGGGCCTTGTCAATGGTGGTGATAGGCGTGGCGTTTGGGTGTCGCGCGGGACGGTGGTGAGAGAGCCGTTTTTCTAAGGACCTGGGCAGTCCAGCAGTCGTTTGTCGCGTGCGGACGTCTTGTGAGTGTCGCTCATCGGTATTTCAATAAAAACTGGAAGGGAGCTAACGACGATGGGAAAAAAAGCAACATTGTATTTGGCCGTTTTGGCTTGCCTGACCATTCTGGCCGTGCCCGCCTCGGCAGGAATTCTGGATGGAAATCCGGACGCGATTATCGCTGGTTCAACTGCCTTTGCTAACAACGACTTAAACGGGTACCTTGATTGGGCGGTCTTCAAAGCGGAAGATCTTCCCATAACTCCAGTCGGTTGGACACCAACGGCCGGAGAGCTTGTCTACGCATATCAAGTTTTCGAACTCGGAACGGATTACGTGTCGAGTGCCTCCGTTCCCGTGCACAACGAGTCCACCAACATCGGGGATTTCCCGTATGCCGCTGGCGAAGTCGCTCCAGACACGGCTTACTTCACGGGAATTCCGGGCGAGGCTTATTGGACGTTCCACGATCCTTCGATCGCGCAGGGTGAAAGCAGCACGATATTGGCATTCTCCAGCCCAAACTTGCCCATTAACGGTTTTTCGATTCTCGTCGACGGTGGAACCTATGCAATTGGGATTCCGGTGCCCACGCCGGGCGCCGTGTCAATTCCGGAGCCGGGAACGTGTACGTTGCTGCTGGCAGGATTGGCGTTGTTGGGATTCACGAGGTTCACTCGCCAGAAGTAAAGAACGTAAACGAGAAGAGACACGCAAAGATGGATTCGGCCGTGCGTTCTTTGACACGCCGACCGTGCTGAGGCAGGACATAATTTGGTAATCTGTTCGGCCCTGGGGTTGTGCGGTGGAAAGGCACAGCACGGGTGATCCCGGGGACCGGGAAGAGTGACAATTCAGCCAAGGGAGGGGAAGCCGTGTCTAATAATTTGCTTCACGATGGGAAAGGTTTTGTCTGCCTTGTGGTGGCCACGTTGGCTGCGGTGATGTTGATGGCTCCTCTCGCAGTGGCCGGGCCCCTCGCTGCCGATAGCAATGCGATGCCCGGCTGGCACGGCACTCAGTTTTTTGCGGGTTCGTATTGGGGAATGGGGATGAGTCCGTTTTTCAATGCGGATGTCGATTACGCCGTTTACGCCCCGGGACAATTTGAGGTCACCTTCGACGGTGCCGACCCGAGCGAAGGCGTCGATTACGTCTACGCTTATCAGATTTTCCATGTCGGTCCCGGAACCGATGAGCCCTTGCTCCAATTCAGCGTTGGGCTAGACGGCATCGCAGCAGAAGGAGCGGGAGTTATCACCGATTTCGGTGCAGGTCAAGCGCCAACTTCTGCGTCGTTTTCAACGTCCGGGAATAATCCGCCTACATCGGCGGTCTGGTATTACGATAGTCCCATGTCATTGGCCCCAGGTTGCCAGAGTAACATCTTGCTTTTCACCAGTTCCGCTCCGCCGGAATGGGACACCAGCACCTTGCGCGGAACCAACAGTACGGCCAAGACAGAGCTATTGCCCAGCCCCGGCGTCCCGGAACCGGCAATGCTAATTCTTATCATTGCGGCAGCAGGCGTGCTTGGCGCGTCTCGCCCAGCCCATCGACCATCGGCATAGTGTAATGATCACCTGAGACCATGGGCAGTGTGCTGGGTTGGCCATGGGTACCGCGTCAAAGCGAACTCTTACATTCACTCTAGTCTTTCTAGCTGCTCTGGCCGCAAGCGCTTATGGTGCCCTCGCCCCGGAGAACGTCCTCGTTCTCTACAACGAGGCCAGCCCCGAAGGAACGGAGATCGCCTCGTACTACGCCCAGGTGCATCCCGGGGTCCAACTGCTGGGCTTGACCGACGTAAGCCTCGACGAGCAGATCACGGCGGACGACTACCTCGCCACCATTCGCCCCCAGGTGCTGCCTGCCCTGACTCCCTCGATTGACGTCGTCGTGACGACCAAGGGTTTGCCGTTGCGGATCCACAACGGCCACTCGAACCCCGGCTCCTACACCGACCCCTTCGGCGTGGTCCGCACGGCCTATGAATGGAAAGGTTATTCGAGTCTCGAGAGTGAACTAACACAGATCGACAAGGTCAGCACGTGGCAGCAAATGGGAGATCAGACCTGGTGGATTCCCGAGGGATATCCCGGGTATCCCCAGCACTCTCGCAACCTTTACTACAAGATCAAGGGCGAATTCGATCACGAGACTTACGGCACGCGATTAACTTCACGGCTCGACGGATTCACGGTCGACGATGTCACGGCAAGCATTGATCGGGCCCAAAGAGCCTTTGTCGGCCCTTATCACTTCGTGGTCGATAACGACCCCGATGCGCCGGGGGCAACGGTCAATCGGATGTCAAGCTTGGCCAATGGTGTTCTGGTCCCGGCAGGCGTGCAGAACAGCTACGACAATACAAATACCTTTGTCACCGACGCGCCGGGGCCGGTTCTCGGCTACGTCAGCTACGGCACCCACGGCGGCGGCACGCCGGCGCCGGATGACTACCTGATCAACGAAAAGGATGGGCTGACCTTCGATCTGGCCGACGGAGCCGTTTTCCATACCTGGGAAAGTTTCAACGGCTGCACCTTCACCGAAGGCGGGAACTTGTACGGCCAAGGTCTTGTGGCCGAATGGCTCGCCCGCGGCGGAACGGTCGGCACCGGCCACGTCCAGGAGCCGTACGCCAACCCCGTGAACGTCACTAATGAAGACTTCATGTTCGACATGCTGCTGGGCGGCTACACCTGGGCCGAGGCCGCGTGGAGCGCCACTCAACAACTTTCGTATGTTAACACGGTCGTCGGCGACCCGTTGATGGTCTTCCGCGAATTGATCCCCGGCGATGCCAACAAGGATGGCAAGGTCGGCTCGGAAGACCTCGACAAGATAGGCACCTGTTGGGGAACCTGCGGCAAGACGGGCGGCGCCATGTGGGAACAGGGCGATTTCAACTGCGACGGACGAGTATCTTTCGACGACCTCATGATACTTGCCGAGCACTGGGGCACGGTTGCCGATTGGGCGTCCGTTGCTTCCATTCCCGGTGACGCAACGGGCGAC
>JAFGIR010000135.1 GCA_016929515.1 Pirellulales bacterium
AGATAGACGATCAGGGCCGGTATGATGATGACCGAACCGCCCAACCCCAGCAGCCCGCCCACGAGACCGGCGAAAAAACCGACGACCGCTTCCAATAGGATATCCACGCAAAAGCCTCGACGTTATGCGGACGCGAGATTCAACGCCTCGTAGATCCGCCGATCTTCGAGGCTGTGGGCGACGAACCGGGCCATGCCGAAATCGTGATCCGCCGTGTGCTCGTTGGGAATCGCCACGACAAACGCTCCCGCCGCGCGCGCCGAGCGGCAACCAAAATGACTGTCCTCCAAGACGAGCATTTCCTCGGGCGGAAGTCCGAACCGGTCGGCCGCCAGAAGATAAATCTCGGGATCGGGCTTGCCTCGCGTGATGTCTTCGCTCGTGAGGATGAAATCGAAACGTTCCGCCAGATCGAAACTCGACAGCACCTCGCCGGTGAGTCGCCGGCCCGTGCTCGTCGCGACCGCCTTGGGCACCTCGGACTTCTCCAGCGACGCGAGCAAATCCATCAGCCCCGGCATCGGGGCCAGATGACGATCAAGCAACGCGATGAAAATCTCCTCCGACTCGGGGATCAACTCGTCGGGCGTGTCGTCGAGCGAACACTGCTCGATCATTACCTCGAACGAACGCCGCGCGGTGAGGCCCATGATGGCGTCCTTCAACTCCTTGGTGAACTCGCGGTCGCGGCGGCGCAGCAGCTCGTGGCCCACCTCCGTGTAGACGTCCTCGGAGTTGAACATCAATCCGTCCATGTCAAAGGCAACAGCGCGTAGAGGCATCATTACGGCTCGGGGTTTCGAGAGTCTAGGATTTGACGGGGAACCTTCCCGAATTGGCGCGAAGCCGTTAGTGTAACATGACTGGTTGGCTCCAAACCAGGTATTCAGCCACCCAGGGTAAATACTTTGCGAAACTCCGCCAACAGCGATTGCCATGGTGAACAGACTCCCTTAATATCGTCCCTGAGGTTCATCTTGCGAAGAACTCGGTTCGGTCGTCGGCGCGAGGCATGGCCCCCCAAAGGAGCCACGGCACGTCTTTGCCCGATGAACCGAGCGATAGCAGAGCCCGGACCGGGTATCGTGTTTTCGCGCTGTCGGACACTTTGCCTCTGGTTCGGCCAACTTTCAACCACCCAATTGAGCATGTAGGTTTCCATGGGTCGACGACTCTCCGAATTGCGGCTTTTCGTCCGGGAATTTCGGCAAAATTACCACACCACGGGCGCCGTGTTGCCCAGCGGTCGCCGGCTTTCGGCGGCCCTGGCTCGACACGTCGGCCACGGCGATCGCGTTCAACGTGTCTTGGAGGTTGGCCCAGGCACGGGAGCCGTCACTCGATGCATCGCGCGCAACCTGGGCCCCAACGATCGGCTCGATCTGGTGGAACTGAACACGAGTTTCGCGCAGTCGCTTCGCGAAACACTGGTCGAGGATTCCCTTCTTCGCACGGTTGCCGAGCGGACGCGGGTACTAGAAATGGCCGTCGAGGAACTCCGGGGCGAGACGCAATACGACGTCATTATCTCCGGGCTGCCGCTGAACAATTTTTCGGTCGACTCGGTCGATCGCATTCTCGATACGTTTCGCAATCTTCTGGCCCCGGGCGGCACGCTTTCGTTTTTTGAATACATCGCGATCCGCCGCATGAAAGCGCTGGTCAGCGGCGCGTCGGTGCGTGAACGACTATGCGGAATCGGTCTCGCGTTGGACGATTTCCTCGATGGAAACGAAATCCGCCGGGACTGGATCTGGCTGAACGTTCCGCCGGCTTGGGTTCACCACGTGCGGTTGTCGTAAATCACCCCCCCACTGCAAAGGGCCGTTGCGGCCACCCAAGTCTGGCCTGATTGGCAATTTCGACGCGAACAATCGTCGATTCTGTCTCGCCGCTGCACGAATTTGCCCTTTTTTTCGCCGTCTCGACGCGACGCGGCCCCCCGACAATCGAATTCTCTTGTCCACCCGATCAGAGACAACTATACTTCGATTAGGGGTTTTCTTGATGTTCGCCTGGATAATGACCATGCTTTAACCAAGCGTATTCTAGATTTCTGCATGGAAGCATGGAGCAAGGGTCGGCTCATGATTCTCCGATGGTTCTGTCTATTGCCGATGGTCGTTTTTCTCATTGCTCCGGCCTGGGCCGACGAGCCTGTCGCCCCATCGGAGGCGCCGCCCGCGACCACGGTTGAAGACGAGTACGAACTTCAACGAATGCTGGTCGACACGCTCGATCAGGTCGAGCGGAACTACGTGAAGCAGATCACTCGGCGGGAGCTCGTCGAGGCGGCGATCGACGGAATTCTTCGAAAACTGGATCCCTACTCTTCGTACATCGCCCCGAGCGAGTTGGATCAATTCCGCACCAACATGGAGAGCCAGTTCGGCGGAATCGGCATTCAGGTCACGATGGACGAGGGCCAACTCCAGGTGCTCAGCCCGCTGGTCAACACGCCCGCCTATCGGGCCGGCATTCTGGCGGGAGACGAGATCGTCGAGATTGACGGGAAGTCGACCGAGGGGATCGGCCTCGATGAATCGGTCCGGCGGCTCAAGGGCGAGATCGGATCCGAGGTGACGCTGACCGTGATCCATCCCGGCCAGACCGAGACCGAAAAAATCACGATGGTCCGTCAACGGATCCAAGTCGAAACCGTGCTGGGCGATCGCCGCAAGGCGAACGATAGCTGGGACTTCATGTATGATGCTCAACAACGTATTGGGTACATCCGCATAACCGCTTTTAGTCGCGGCACGTCCGAGGAATTGCGCAAAGCGCTCAAGTCGCTCAAAAAAGAGAACCTCGCCGGTCTCATTCTCGACCTGCGATTCAACCCGGGCGGCCTGTTGAGTTCGGCGATTGAAGTCAGCGATATATTCGTCGACAAGGGGCGCATCGTCAGCACGAGTGGCCGCAACACGCCGGAGCGCACCTGGGACTCGCACAAGGAGAACACGCTTTCCGGATTCCGCATGGTTGTTTTGGTCAATCGATTCACCGCCAGCGCCGGCGAGATCGTTTCCGCGTGCCTCCAGGATCACAAACGCGCCGTGATCATGGGCGAGCGGACCTGGGGGAAGGGAAGCGTGCAAAACGTAGTGCCGCTGGAGCACGGACACAGCGCGTTGAAATTGACCACGGCGTCCTACCAACGCCCAAGCGGAAAGAACATTCACCGCTTTCCCAACGCCACCGAGAAGGACGATTGGGGAGTGACGCCCGACGAAGGCTATGCCGTCGAACTTTCCACGGCGGACATGGTCACGCTGATCACGAGTCGCCGCGATCGGGACATCGTCCGCCCGAAGCAACCGGAAGCGACCACCGCGGGCCCGTCCGCCTCCGGAAAGGACGTGGCGTCGGCCGGCGCCCGGAAGCCGAAGACAGCCAACGTCTCGGAGAAACGGACAAGACCGGTCACGACGGATCGAGTTCTTCGGATGGCGGTCGAGTATCTGAGCAACGAATTGGCCAAGGTCGATTAGACGCTTCTGCACCACGGCGTCGTCTTTTCTCCGAGGATCGACGCTTTCAGGCCAGAATCCTGCCTTATGACGCCAACGAGAATACTCGCTCTGGAAACGTCCTGCGACGAAACAGCGGCCGCCGTCGTGACCGATTCGCTCGACGTGCTCGCTTCGGTGGTGGCCTCGCAGGACGAGCTGCATCGCCGTTTCGGCGGCGTGGTTCCCGAGATTGCCTCGCGCGCTCATGTCGAGCGCATTCTCCCGGTCATCGACCAGACACTTAGCAACGCCGGCCTGACGCTCGACCAGATTGACGCGGTGGCCGTGGCCAACACGCCGGGGCTGGCCGGTTCGTTGTTGGTGGGGCTGGTGGCGGCCAAAGCCATTTGCGCGGCCAGGAACCTCCCGCTGATCGCCATCGACCATCTGCAGGCCCATGTCTACGCGTGCCGCGTTGCCAGCGGCCACGACGTTTTCCCTTGCGTCGGGCTCATCGCCAGTGGAGGCCACACCAACCTCTACGACTGTCGTGGCCCGCTGGAATTCGAACTCCTCGGAGCGACCATCGACGACGCGGCGGGCGAGGCGTTCGACAAGGTGGCCGCCATGCTGGGACTTCCCTACCCGGGCGGTCCGGCCATCGAACGTGCGGCGGCCGCCGGCGATCCGAAAGCTTACGACTTGCCCAGGACTTTTCTTCGAGACGAGCGTCGGCTCGATTTCAGCTTCAGCGGCTTGAAGACGGCCGTTCGGTATACGCTGGTCGGGCCGGGCAAATCCGACTTCAGCAAGCTTCGTCTGGACCCGCAGCGAGTGGCCAACCTGGCGGCCAGCTTCCAGGAGGCCGTGGTCGACTGTTTGGTGGACAAGGCTTTCCTTTGCCTCCGCAAGACGGGGCGAAGGACCTTGTGCGTCGGCGGCGGCGTGGCCGCCAATGGTCGACTCCGCGAGCGGCTCGAAGCCCGATCGCGATTGGAGGACGTCCAATTGCATATCGCTCCGCCGCGACTCTGCACGGACAACGCGGTGATGGGCGCGATTGCGGTCGAGCGGTTCAAGGCGAGCGAATTCGAATCGCTCGATTTGGACGTTTTGCCGGGCGTGGTAAGAAGAACAGGCTGAACTCCCGCCGCGCGAGTGTCCAGCCTGTGTGGTTGTCTTGAAGGACTGTTTGTGGCAACTACATCACGCCGCCGCCCATGCCGCCGCCCATGCCGCCGCCGCCGCCCATGCCGCCG
>JAFGIR010000136.1 GCA_016929515.1 Pirellulales bacterium
AAATAAGCCGCATAGCCGGGATAAGGCCGTTCGGTGGCCCAATCGCCGATCGTCACGATCGCGCCGCCGTCGGGCTGCTCGACCATGGCCAGGCCGACTCTCTGACAACACAGAAACGTCCCCAACGCGTTGACGTCGAACTGGCGCCGGACGTCGTCGGCCGTCACGTCCTCAAGCCGCTTTCGTTCCCACACGGCCGCCGCCGTGACCAGCACGTCGATCCGGCCGTGGGCCGTAAGCGTCTCGTCGACCAACCGCCGGACCTCGTTCTCGTTGACCAGATCGGCCTGATGCGCGCTGGCCCGAACGCCCATCGCCGCCAACTCGTCGACCGTCTCTTGAGCCTCCTGGGCCGAGCGGTTGTAGTGCACGGCCATATGAAACCCCCGCTCGGCCAACCGCCGGGCAATGCTGTGGCCCACGCGGCGCTTGCCCGCGCCCGTCACCAGGGCAACCTTTTCGGCGGGTGAATTCATGGGACCGCCTTTCCTTTCTTGTCTGGCCTTGGGCAGCACTGACTAGCAAGTGCCCGGTATGCGATTCAACTCCATCTTGTTCATCGCGTGAATCCTGTCAAGCATTTTTGGACAGGATTTCCAGGATTCACGCGATGAATTGCCCGCCGATCGGTTACCCGTCCGGTGGCTGGGCCTGGAACGAAGTGAAGCCCCAGTTGCGACGCTCTGGGGCACCGCTGCGCTATGCCCCAGCCACCCTTTTTGTGGTTTTTGAAATGTCTTTTGGTCGACAGTTACCGAAGTGTCTTGCGCTCGTCTAGTTTCTCGGCCCCGGCCGGCGCCGCATGGATCGTCATGCTGTGGACGCCGGAGCGCATCACGACGCGCCGCAACGTCGGATTGAAAATGAAAGGCGATTTCAGATTCTTCAGAAACAGATTTCTCCGCAATGCCCGCGTGGCCGCGCGATATCGCCGCTCGAATCGGCCGAGCGTTTTTTGCATCGATTCGGCCAGCTCCAGCGCGCTTCGAAACGCGTAGCTGAGCCCTTCGGCCGAGCTTGGGCTGATCCAACCGGCCGCTTCGCCGACCAGCGCGGCACGTTCCTTCGCCGTGGCTATCTGGCTTCCCCGGACCGGCCGGAAGATCAGCGCTCCTTCGCGCTGCACGGTTCGTCCGAACTTGAACCCATGATCTTTCAACTTCCGTTTGAGCAGGTCGAATTTCCTCGCAGCCTCCCGCGGCGGGTGAACGGCCGCGCCGATGATCAACCGCTCGCCCTTCGGAATGGTCCAACAATAGTAATCGGTAATCTCCCGATCGAACACCGACGTGAAATAGGGAAACTCATGGTTCGCCTCGACCCATTCCTGGATCGCGCAATACTCCTTCGGCGTCGGCCGGTCGGCGAAGAGCTGCCGGCGCACGGCCGAATGGGCTCCGTCGGCGCCGACGACGACGCGCGCTCGTTCGACCGACGTCTCGCCTCCTCGGACGACGAGCGTCAGATCGAAGCCTTCGTTCCGGCGCGCGACACTCTTCAGGCGGCAACCGGCTCGCGTTTCGACGCTCGGCGGTACCAGCGACAGCAGCCAGGCGTCGAACTTCCGGCGATCCATGTTGATGTAGTGACGCTGATAATTCCGTTCGAGCCCTCGTTCAAGATCGATCGCCTTGACCACAAACAACTGGGGCTCTTCGAGAACGTCCTTCGGCAAACCGAGCCCCAGCGTCGAGAGCATCTTCTGGGCATCGGGCGCCAACAGCCCACCGCAACACTTGGCCGCGCGGGCGCCGGCGTTCGGATTGGCCGGATCGCGTTTGTCGACCAGCAGCACCCGATACTGCCTCGCGACAAGCCGCGCGAACGTCGCTCCGGACGGCCCCGCTCCGATGACGGCGATGTCGTACATAGGCGTCGTTGTCTGCTGAAGGAGTTGTGGTGCCTGGCCCGCGCGGCAGCATCGTCAATCAACCACGGCCGGGCAAAGCCTGACCTACAATTGAAGGAACGCCCCGGGCTCAACCTGGGACGTTATTGTCGCAAAAAACCCGCTTTGCACAAGGCGGCCGTTGCGGTAGGATGCCGGTCGAGACGATGGGCCGGCGTTGCCTGCCGCCCGGCGAACCGATTACCCGATCTCACCGAGCACCCTCATGTCCGAAACCAAGCTTCCGCCGAATCGGCGACCCAGTCAGACGAAGATCATGGCCACGGTCGGGCCGGCCTGTGGCAAGGTGTCCGATCTGGTCGCGCTGATTCGAGCGGGCGTCGACGTGTTTCGCGTCAACACGGCCCACGGTGCCCGCGAGGAGCACCAGCAGCGGGTCGACGACATTCGCGAGGCGAGCCGCCAATTGCAGCAGCCGATCGCGATTCTGGCCGACCTGGCCGGTCCGAAGATCCGCCTCGGCGAGTTGCCTGGCGACAAGCTCCGTTGCACGGCCGGCGATCAGGTTCGATTTGTCCGCGGCACGGTCGCCACGAAGCCCAACGATCTCGTGACGACCTATGAGCCGCTGGTCGACGAATTGGCCGTCGGCGACCGTGTTTTGCTGGCCGACGGGCTGGTCGCCCTCGTCGTCGAACACATCGAGCCCGACGCCGCCACCTGTCGGGTGATCCAGTCGGGTCTGTTGCGCAGCCGCCAGGGGGTCAACCTGCCGGGCGTTAAACTGAGCGTGCCGACGCTCGGCCCGCGCGACCTCGACAACGCGGCCTGGGCCATGACGGCCGGCGTCGACTTCATCGGCCTGAGCTTCGTCCGCTCGGCCGACGACGTCCGCCAACTGAAGGCGCTGGTCGAAACCCACAAGTCGTCGGCCCAGGTCGTCGCCAAAATCGAAAAGCCCGAGGCCCTCGCCCAACTCGAGGAAATCGTCCAGGCGGCCGACGCCGTGATGGTCGCCCGGGGCGACCTGGGCGTCGAGATCGACATTGCCCAGGTGCCGGTCGTGCAGAAGAATATCGTCCGCGTCTGCCAGCGATTCCACAAACCGGCGATCATCGCCACGCAGATGCTCGACAGCATGCAGACCTCGCGGCTTCCGACCCGGGCCGAAGCCACCGACGTGGCCAACGCGATTCTCGACGGGGCCGACGCGTGCATGCTCTCGGGCGAGACGGCCATCGGCAAGTATCCGCGCGAGGCCGTCGAGGTGATGCACCGCATCGCCCTGGCCACCGAACCGCTGGGCCGCGAACGCAGCCACGGACGGGCGACGCTCGACGCCAACGACGCCGACCCAATCACTGAAGCGACGGCCAGCACGGCCGGCCGGTTGGCCGAAATGCTCGATGCCCAGATGATCCTCGTGGCCACGGCCAGCGGGCAGACCGCGCTAAGGCTGTCGAAGGATCGCCTTTTCGTGCCGACCGTGGGCGTGAGCGA
>JAFGIR010000137.1 GCA_016929515.1 Pirellulales bacterium
ATGCCGATGACTTGATGATAGTATCGCGGCCGCATGCCGTGACCCCGCAACAATTGCAGGCGATCGGCCAGCGAATCGTCGTTGGTGGTCAACATGCCGCCGTCGCCGACGCCGCCCAGGTTCTTGGTCGGATAGAAGCTGAAGCAGCCGATCTGGCCGATCGAGCCGGTTCGACGACCGGCCCACTCGGCGCCGATGGCCTGCGCGGCGTCTTCGATGATCGGGATACCCAACGGCTCGGCAATCTCGCCGAGCGCGTCCATGTCGGCACATTGGCCGAACAGGTGGACCGGCAGGATGGCCTTGGTCGACGAACTGACCAACTCCGCGACGGCGGTTGGGTCGATGTTGAACGACTGGGGATCGATATCGGCGAACACGGGCGTGGCGCCCAGTCGCGTGACCGCGCTGGCGGTGGCGAAGAAGGTGAAACTCGGAAGAATGACTTCGTCGCCCACGCCGATGTCGTTGGCCATCAGCGCCAGCAACAAGGCGTCGCTGCCCGAGGCGCAACCGATCGCGTGCTTCGCTTGCGAGTACTCGGCAACCCGTTGCTCCAACCTGGTGACTTCCGGTCCCAAGACAAACGCGCCCGACGCACACACGCTGCGAAGCGCTTCGACCATCTCTTCCATCAAGGGGCCGTGTTGCGCGGCCAGATCGAGCAGTGGGACTCCTTGGACCGGAGCAGAGGAACCATCGGGGGTGACGGGATCAGGGGAAGGTGTTTTCATGGTCGGATCTCCGGAGTTGGCAAAGGTGGGCAAGACAGCCCCGCGCGCGGCAACTGGAAACGGCGAATTCCCATGGCGGAAATTCGTGGATCTCCCGAGGGCCAAACTCACGGCAAACCGCCTTTCGGTTCGCCCTCGATGCGGCACGCATGGGCGCGGAGAACACTAGACCTTTTCGAGCTTTGCGTCAAGAGCAGACCGGCGCTGGGCGGCCTTGGTTCCGCCGGTCGGGCACGGCCGGCACCGTGGGCAAAAAAGCCGATCGTCGGGCCGTACGCGGCAGGGCGCGAAAACCGGTTCGTCTGGGATGGTCACGAACCGGGTTGGCGGGGTAGAATGCACCGTTATGAAACGACAACGACAAAGAACCGATGCTTCACACCCCCGTCCCCTTCGTCGAGGGGTCCTTCTGGCCATGTTGATAGTGGGCCTGCTGATGGGCGGCGGCTTGTTTCTTCTCTTCAGCGACGCTCGGGACAACCACGCCGAGGCGGCCACCTCGCGGCTTCAGCTCGACGATATCAAGGAACATTTTGACGGAGCTCGCGCCTTCGAATATCTCAGGCAAATCTGCGCGATCGGTCCTCGCCGGAGCGGCTCGCCCGGCATGGCCGAGCAACAGAAACTGCTCACCGAGCACTTCCGGAAGCTCGGGGCGGAAGTCGAATTGCAGCGGTTCACGGCGCCCGACCCTCGCGACGGCCAGCGCGTCGCGATGGCCAACCTGATCGTCCGTTGGTTGCCCAAGGAAAA
Source organism: Pirellulales bacterium (assembly GCA_016929515.1). GTDB lineage: Bacteria > Planctomycetota > Planctomycetia > Pirellulales > Thermoguttaceae > UBA11386. The sequence continues at coordinate 1,488 of JAFGIR010000137.1, forward strand.
GGAGCGTGTCCTTCTGTGCGCCCATTACGACACGTTGCCGTTTCCCATGCGCGATCCCGATGACCCCAAGGGGCGTTTCATCGGCGCCAACGACGGCGGCAGCGGCGTGGCTTTGCTGATGGAATTGGGCAACCAGATGGCCAAGATCAAACCCAAATACGGTGTTGATTTCGTCTTCTTCGACGCCGAGGAATATATTTTTGAACCCAACGACCGTTTTTTCCTGGGTTCGGAGTTCTTTGCGCGCCAGTATCGCGACAACCCACGCGATTTCCGTTATCGCTGGGGCGTCTTGCTCGACATGATCGGCGACAAGGATCTGCAAATCTACCAGGAACGCAACAGCATGTGGTGGCGCGATACGCGGCCCTTGGTCAAGGACCTCTGGGCAACGGCTCAGCGGCTGGGCGTCCGGGAGTTCATTCCGCGACAGCGACACGAGATGCGCGACGACCATTTGCCGCTGCACAATATCGCGGGCATTCCAACCTGCGACGTTATCGATTACGACTATCCCGATGGTTTTCAAAACCGATATTGGCATACGACGTCCGACACGCTCGACCGGTGTTCCGCGTTGAGCCTGGCCAAGGTGGGATGGGTCGTCGCCGAGTGGCTCAAGATCGCGCGATAGGAGTTTTGGCCGTGGAGCAATGGATCACTCGATTGGTGGCAGGCATTATTTTGCTTTCGGCGATCGGCATGTCGTGGTGGCATCTCCGCGTCCGACGAGGTCATCGCCGGCAGGACCTCTCGCCTGCTCAATACGACCACTATCGCCGCCAGTTTCGCCGCCGGATCCAGATCAGCGCGATGCTCGGCATCCTGGCCCTGACGCTCGCCGTCGAGTCGTTGATTGACGCGCAGCCGATGATCGAAATCCTGCTCGGCGCCGGCATGCTCTTGCTCGTCTTGTGGATCGTGCTTCTGGCGCTGGTCGACGCCTTGGCTTCGCGAGCACATTTCGGCCGATTGCGAAGCGACTATATCGTCGAACAGGCCAAACTCCAAGCCGAGGCACACCGGCTTCGCGGCACCAGCAGCCTTAACGGCAACGGCCGCTCGCGCGGCGGACCGCTCGGCCCCGGAGGCGAGGACGAACGCTGAATGCAACTCCCGATCGATTCGTTTCAGGCATGCTTGGCTTTTGGCCCCGTGGCCGTTTACCTTTTGGCCGTTGGCTTGGTCAACTTTCGGCGACGGCCCACCGTCGTGTCCGGCGCGCTCGACGTGGCCCTGCTGGGCCTGGCGATCGTCGGCCTGATCATGATCGGGCCGATGGAGATCTTCTTTCCCGAATCGGCCGCCCTTTATTTCCTCGGACCCTTGGTTTGGCTGCCGTTGTTGGCGCTCTACGGACTGGGCGTGGCCCTCGTGCTGCTGAGCTTGCGGCCGCGGCTCGTCGTCTACAACGTTTCGATGGACGCGCTGCGCCGCACGCTGGCCGACGTGGTGGGTGATTTGGACCCCGAAGCCCGTTGGGCGGGCGACAGCCTATTCCTGCCGCGTCTCGGCGTCCAGCTCCATATGGACGCGTTTGGCCTCATGCGCAACGTCTCACTGGTGGCCAACGGTTCCCGGCAAAGCCCCCTGGGCTGGCTCAAGCTGCATCGCGCTTTGGCCAAAGCAATCCGCGGGAGCCGCACCAGCCGAAATGTCCGCGGCCTGGTCTTCGCGCTGGCCGGGTTCGTGTTGATCGGACTGCTGATCTGCGCCGTCGCCCAAGATCCGGCGGCGACCGTCCAGGCAATGCACGAGATGTTTCGGGTGTAGCGCCGTGTCCTCTCACGGCGACGCCGGGAAGAAGACGCATGGAAAGCCCAGAATTCCTCGACCGCGTGAAGCGACTCGTCATCATTGCGATGTTCTCGGACGACGACCTGATGGACCGACTCGTCCTGAAAGGCGGGAACCTGCTCGACTTGGTCTATCGAATCTCGGCACGCGCGTCGCTGGACGTCGACTTCTCCATCGACGGTGACTTTGAGGAGAACGAGGAAGCACTGCGGCAGAGGATCGATAACACGTTGACATCGACGTTCGCGGAGGAAGGATTTCACGTCTTCGACACGAAAGTTGAAGCCGTACCACCCCAGATCACGGAGGATTTCCATGATTTCTGGGGTGGTTACAAGGTGGAATTCAAGATCATCGCGCGTCAGAAGTACCTACGATTCGAGCACGATCCGGAAGCACTCCGACGCAACGCCAACAAAATCGGCCGCCGCGACTCGCCGAAGTTCACGATAGACATCAGCCGACATGAATACTGCGAGTACAAACGACGATTCGATTTCGAAGGTTATACGATCTACGGACTATCGCCCGAGTTGTTTGCCTGCGAAAAACTCCGAGCCATCTGTCAACAGATGGAGGAGTATGCCCGGCGACTCAAGAAGCACGCGGCTACTCGGGCAAGGGACTTTCTTGATTTCTACGTTATTTCCGAGGAACACCACCTGGATTTCCAAGGTCAACACTTGCAAGACGTCTGCAAGAACACGTTCGATGCAAAGCAGGTTCCGTTGCACCTCCTGGGCCGTATCAAGACCGTCCGGCAGCAGCACGAGGACGATTTCTTGTCGGTCCGAGATACCGTGAAGCCGAATTTTCCATTGCGGGATTTTGGATTCTACTTCGACTACATGGTCGAGAAAGCAGGGTTATTGAAAGCCCTTTGGGATGAATAGCCGCCATCGCTCGTTGTAGTCGGGATCGCGCATTTCGTAGGTCAGGTAAAAATCAAACTCCATCGGGAACTCGCGAAGAAGCTCAATCTGCGACGCCTTGCACGCGCCCGTTCGCTCAAGATAGAAACCAACCGCCTGATGATAGGGATAGTTGAAGGCGAGCTTCTTCAAGTAGGCTGCCATCTTGTTCACCGACACGCGCCCGGCCGCGGCCCCGTACGCCTCCGCGACCTGTCCCACGCCGCCTGCATAGACGGGCCTCACCGTGGCGTCTATCAAAGTCCTTTCGATGTTGGTAATTCGCAGAGGCGACTGAACGCCTTCGACACTCAAGTCGACCACGCCCAGCTTTCCCGTGTTTCGACCGTTGAGCTTGAAGACCCGCTGCCCACCGAGTTCGATCATGTTCGAAGACAGACGGCATTTGACTCGAAATGCGCGGTCGATGGCCTCTTGGCTCAATTTGGCTTGCCTGCCGGTGCCGGCCTGTTCCACATTCAAATAGACGACTTTCGGGATCTGCGTGGTGAGCCCATGCAGGTACATCGCGGTGTAGTGGCAGAAGTAGGCGTTGCTGTCAACCGATTGCAGCAGTTCCAACGAATCGACGTCACCGCACGTGAAGCGATTGTACTTGCGGTGCGGGAAAGGGAGATCAACCTTGTTCAGAACGCCATGGGCACCCAGGGTTGCAACGATGCTCGCAATATTACGTGATTCGACTGGCCACGTGTCGACCTTCTCGTCGTCGGTGAACCAACGATCTCGATTGCCTTTGACAATCTTCCGCAGTTCGATCGGAGAGAACACTCGCTGCCCAAGGGTATCAAACGTCTCGCGTACGGCATCTTGCCGGACTGCTACCGGTGTTTCAGGCATCACTACGTCCTGCGGAAAAACCCGTGGTTCAACAAGCTGGTAGTATGTATACTCCGTCGTTTGCCTGGCCCAATTGGATTGCGTGGTTAGGTAAGTATGTATACTTGCCTAGCGACCCAAACCTATACCGGGCCTAGCCACCGCATCAAACCTACCTTCGAACCGCAACCTGTATGTAGTATACACACTTCACCAACGTTAAGGCACGGCATTTTTTCAAGAAAAGCTGTAAGTTGTTTATGATAAAGCACTTAGTGATTTTAATATCATGAGGACACCGATGTCACCAGTAGTATTTATACTACTGGTGACCACCACCTATTGATAGCTGACGCCTCGACGTCCTCAAACCTTCTTCTGCTCCTCCAGCGGCAGCAGGTGAAATTCGATCCGGTACGCCTCGTAGCCGGCGGCCAGTTGCTCGGGATAGAGCCGAGCCAGTTCCTCGCGCAGGGCGGCGGCCGTCGCGAAACCGTCGGGCCGTGCATCCTCGTCCGTGAGCTGGTCCAGCTCGACCCGCTCGACCGCCGTCACCCGGATGTAACCGGCACCCGGAATGTAGCTTCGCTGGCCGGCCCGCATGTGGCGGTGTTTCCAGAGGCGGATCGTCTGGGTCTTAATTCCCTGGCGGATGTCGGGCAGGAATTTCTTCTTGAACAGAAGCATGTCCGTAGACTAACGCCTGCACCGGCCGGGTCAAGGTGAGCGGTGGATGGTTGTAACGGTCAAGCGGCTCGAATCGTCCGATCGGTCTATGACAAGACTGCCGGATACGCCGGGCGGCTGGAATCGCTTGTGACGTCTTTTCAGGCCGCATGTCGCGCGTGGTCGCTCGCCCAGGTGGTTTTGTTACGGCTATGAGCCTGGCGCGGCCGATCGGTCAGAACATAGGACAAGGCCCGGCAAGGAGTCCGGGCGACGTTGCGGCCTGCACGACTTGGGGAAGATCGCTTTCTCAAGCCGGATTCCTTCGTCACGAGCAGGCCCAGTGGAACGGAACCGGGCAGCAACACACGGAAGTACCGATGGATCGAGCGAAAAGTCTTCTGGCCCCGATGGTGGCAATACCGCTGGTTGCTTTGCTGTTGGCCGGCGCGGTTTGGTTTGGCTATCGTGTTGGTAACGAAACGCGTCACGGCGAGCCCACCGCGCGACCCGTTTCGTGGTCCATATCACCCTCGACGTGGGCGTCACAAGACACGACCGCGCCGCGATGTCTCCCGCAGAGCGAGCTGGTACGGCACGCCGCTCGGCTCGACCCGTCGGACCATCTGACCAATCCGGCCGATGCACCCTCGGCGGTCGACGACGAGACTTCATCGGCTCCGCCCGACTGGTCGGTCGAACTGGTGGATCCCAGGCAACCGTCCGAGGCCCCGTCGAACATCCGTTCCGAGCCGGCCGTGGCTGGCCCGACAGAGCCGGGTCCCATTGGTGTTTCCGAAAATCGGCCAGAAGCGCATGTCGCTCCTTTCGCGGCCGACGGCGGCGCGATCGACGGCCCCACGACTACTCCTTGGGCAACTCCGTATCGGCCGGGCGAACGTTCGCTGCAACTCGAACGGATGGCTCAGCAGGCGGACCAGCACACGCGTCGCGGCTTTGAGTTGGCCAGCGCGAAGGCCTATCATTCGGCCGGGGCAGAGTTTATTCGGGCGGCGCGAGTCGTGGCCCAAGGACTCGACAGCGAACGCGCCACCCACGTTCACAGCCAGGCGCTTTCCGCCGGTCTGACCGCGCTGAGCGAGGCCGACGATTTTGTGCCCGTCGGTTCTCAACTCGAAGGCAACTTGGATATTGCCGGGGTGATCATCGGTCATGCGACGCCGGTGCTGAAGTTGGCCGACTTCCAGCGTCTGACGCCGTTGCAGGCGGTCGAGCGTTACATGGATTACGCCCGGCAGCAGTTGAGCGTGGCGGCCGGCGGCGAGGTGGCCGGCTCAATGGCCCTGCACGCGTTGGGAAAACTGCACGGTTCGTTAGCCGAACAGCAAGGCGCGACCCAGCCAATCGCCGGCACCAAGGCGATGGTATTTCTCCAAGCCGCGGTTCAAGTCTGTCCGCAAAATCACTTGGCATTCAACGATTTGGGTGTATTGCTTGCGGGCGGTGGTCGCTACCGCGACGCCGCGGCGGCGTTCGATCGAAGCCTGGCGATGGTCCGCGATCCGACCACGATGAACAACCAGGCCAAGGTCTTCGAGCAATTGGGCGACCCGGCGCGCGCCGCCCAGGTCCGCCACGAGGCGGTCGCGATTCTCGCGGCACGGGGCAAGATGGACCGGCATTCAGCGCGGCCGGCTCCACCGGTGGTTTGGGTTTCGCCCGAGGAATTCACGCGTTCGTATGCCGCATCGGCCGGACTGTGGCAGCCGGCCCCCGTGAAGCACGAGACGGCGACAACGGCCTCGCCTTCGGCCGCGCAGGCGCCGGTCGAGCAGGCCAAGCGGGGATGGTCGTGGAACCCTTTCAAGACTCGGCAATAGACCTGGCCGGTATACGCAACGTGAAGCGAAACACTTCGGTGGTCGCGGAAGAACCGACAACACGACGAGAGGATAGAACCGTGCTGGCAAGAAGATTCGACAAAGCCCTGACATTGCCCGGAGCACTCGCCTCATTCGCGTGCGGCATCGTCATCGTCGCGCTGTTGTCCTGGGCCGCCGCCTCGCGGTCGGCCACGACCGAAAGCGGACCGGCGTCGATCGGGCCGACCTTCAACACCGCGTGCCGGCCTGAAGCGAGACCGGCGGTGCCCGAGTCCGCGTCACGCGCCGCGTCCAGACAATCGCGGCCGCCAGCGCCCGTCGTCGATCGCATGGTCCTCGCCTGCCAGGCCCTCGGACCGGCCGCGCCTTATCCGATTTGCGGCGTCGACTGCGTGGAGTGCCCGCAGTGTCGCTGCGGTTGCTCGCAGGGCGAGATGTGCTTGCCGGCCGAGATTTGCTCGCCCGCGGAAAGTTGCGGCTCGGGCACGTTGCGTTTGGGACTCGGCGGCCTGAGCAGTCGTCTCCACGGAAACGCCGTTTGCCCGTCGGGCGGGTGCCGGCCCGGCGCCCATGGTCCCAAGCCGTGTGGTTGGGAAGCCAGCCGTCTGATCAACTGGCAGAATTACGCCCAGGGCGAGTATTGCGGTCCGGCGCGCACTCGCCACGTCCAGGAGTACCGTCTCCGCGTCGACGACGAATTGGATCTGGTCTATCGGCTCACGCGCGAAGAGCAACCGAACCCGTATCAGTTGAACGTGGGCGACGAGATTCAGGTCGAGAGCGCGACCGACCCCGATCTGGACCGCAACTTGCTGCTCCAGCCCGACGGCACCATCACGCTTCGCCTGCTGGGCCAGGTGAAGGCCACCGGCCGCACGATTCCTCAGTTGCGCGAGGAGGTCGAGGAACTTTACAAGAAGTACTACAAGGTGCCGGCCATCACGATCTCGCCGCTTCGGGTCAACAGCAAGCTCGACGATCTGCGCAACGCCGTCGACAGCCGTTTCGGCCGAGGTGGTCAGAACCGCGCCGCCCGGGTCACGCCCGAGGGCACCATCTCGCTGCCGGCGATCGGCGTGGTGCAGGCCCAGGGTTTGACGTTGCAGGAACTCCGCGTCGAGCTGCGCGAAGCGTATCGCAAGGAAGTCGAAGGCATCGAAGTGATTCCCGTCCTGGTGAATCGAGCGCCTCGATACGTCTACGTGCTCGGCGAGGTGGCCCTGCCCGGCCGATACGAACTGAGCGGCCCGACGACCGTGTTGCAAGCACTGAGCATGGCGGGCAGCTGGAACGTGGGCGCCTACTTGCGTCAGGTGGTCGTTCTGCGTCGGGGCGAAGATTGGCGTCTGATGGCGACGATGCTCAACCTGCGCCCGCCGCTCTACGGAAAACAGCCCTGCCCACCGGATGAAATCTGGATCTCCGATTCCGACGTGGTCATCGTGCCAAAGAATCCGATCCTCGTGGCCGATGAGTTCATCGATCTGGTCTTCACCCGCGGCATCTACGGCGTCTTCCCGATGAACACGACGCTGAACTTCTCGAAACTCAGTACGCTGTAAGGCCGGTAGACCGTCTCGGCCGCGCGCCCCGCTAGATATACTCCAGTCTGTCACCTGAATTGATTCGCGATACGAGTTGATACACTGAACGAGGCGATCCGCCATGTGAGTTGAATCGCCACACGAGGTAAACCACCGCGTCACCAGCCCGAAGGGCTTCAACATCATAGCCGAGGGCAACGCCCTCGGAACCGTGTTGCCCGCAAATCGATCGCCCTGAAAGGGCAAGACAAAAGGGGGCCGGGGCATGCCTCAATCGCTACACGCATTGGCCGTCCACATCGTGTTCAGCACGAAATGCCGACGTCCCTTCTTGCACTCCAAAATCAGGCCCGGTCTGTGGGCCTTCATGGCGGGGATACTCCGCAACCTTGAGTGCTACGCGGTCCATATTGGTGGCGTTGAAGACCATGTGCACATTGCGTGCAACCTCACGAAGAAGCACGCGCCGATGAAAGTCCTCGAAGGAGTAAAGAAGAACTCGTCGAAATGGCTGAAGACGCAATCGGCCGAGTTTCGAGGATTTCATTGGCAGGACGGGTACGGCCTGTTCTCCGTGAGCCCGTCCCATGTCGAGGCGTTGCGGAAATATATCGCCGATCAGGACGAGCACCACCGCCGGGAGACGTTTCAGGATGAGTTGATGCGCATTCTGAAGAAATACGCGGTCGAGTACGATGAGCGATATCTGTGGGATTGACCCGGGGCCGTCGTTGAGCCTGTGTTGCCCTTTCAGGGCGAACACGTATGATGGAATCACCCACACCGAGGGCGTTGCCCTCGGCTACGGTGTGTTGGCCCTTCGGGCCGAGGAGTCGGCCAAGCCACGACATCGTGGCATGTTGCCGCCACCGAAGCGGTCGTGTTATAATTGGCGCCGTGTTGCCCCCTGCCCCCAATTGGTCCCTTTCCGCCAGGAGACTACCCACCATGATTTCGATTTTCTTCAGAACGGCTGTTGCGTTGTTCATCGTCCTTCCGTGGATTGGCCCGGCCGGTGCCGCCCCGGTCGAGCGGCCGAACGTGATCATTATCTTCGCCGACGATCTTGGCTGGGGCGATTTGAGCTGCCAGGGCCACCCGACGATCGCCACGCCGAACCTCGATCGGATGGCCAGCGAGGGGCAACGGTGGACCGATTTTTATTCGGCCGCGAGCGTGTGCACGCCCAGCCGCGCCGCGCTGATGACCGGGCGGTTGCCTATCCGAAGCGGCATGTGCGCCGAAACGCCGCGCGTGCTCGTGGCCAACTCGCCGACGGGCCTTCCCCACTCGGAAATCACGCTGGCCGAGGCGCTCAAGGAAGTCGGCTACGCGACGATGTGCATCGGCAAGTGGCACTTGGGACGCCCGGCCGAATTCCTGCCCAAGTCCCAAGGGTTCGACGAGTATTTTGGCTTGCCCTATTCGAACGACATGGGCCGCTTTAAGAAAATTCCCCGACGAGGCAAAGACGGCGAGCCCGACTACCGAGCCTGCCGGGTTCCGCTGATTCGCGGCGACGAAGTCATCGAGCCGGCGACCGATCAGCGGCAGCTCACCAAGCGTTACACGGAAGAGTCGCTCCGCTTCATCAAGACGCACAAGGACGAGCCGTTCTTCCTCTACCTGGCTCACACCATGCCCCACGTACCGCTGTTCCGCTCCGAGAAATTCGTCGATCATAGCCGGCGAGGACGCTACGGCGACGTGGTCGAGGAAATCGACGACGGCGTCGGACAAATCCTCGACACGCTCCGCCAATTGAAACTCGACAAGAAGACGCTCGTCGTCTTCACGTCGGACAACGGGCCGTGGCTCGTCTTCAAGGAGCATGGGGGCTCGGCCGGGCCGCTGCGCGACGGAAAAGGCGGCACCTTCGAAGGCGGCATGCGCGAACCGGCCGTTTTCTGGTGGCCCAACACACTCGCGCCGGGCATCGTCCGCGACATGGGCTCGACGCTCGACCTGTTTCCGACGTGCGTCAAACTCTGCGGAGCCCAACTGCCGGACGACCGCCAAATCGACGGCGTCGATATCTCGCCTGCCTTGTTGGGCACCGGCAAAAGCCCCCGCGAGACGATGTTTTTCTACCGCGCGGAGAAACTCTACGCGGTTCGACACGGCGCGTACAAGGCCCATTTCTTCACGCGGCCATCCTATGGAAAAGACGCGATGACGGAATATGAGCACGACCCGCCGCTTCTGTACGACTTGGGTCAAGACCCCGGCGAGAAATACAACATCGCCGCAAAACACCCGGAGGTGATCGCCCAGATTAAGAGAATCGCCGAGCAGCATCTCAAGGGAGTCGTGCCGGTCGAAAACCAATTGGAAAAGGGCTACCGTCTGAAAAAACGGCGGGCCGTGAAGACTGTCCCAGTGAAGAAACCGATCCCCGATCGCGAGTAGGACGGAATGCCCCGGGCCGAAACGTCCGAAGCACGCCCCTACTGAATGTCGTTCAGGAAATCGTCGAGCAATTGATCCTCGGGGTCTTTCTCCGAATCCGTGTCTTCCTTGGGTGGTTCCTGGGCCGGTTCCTTTTTGGGTTCGACCTTCTTCGGAGCTTCTTGCCCGGCGTCTTTGCTCGGTTCCACCTTTTTCGGAGACTCCGGCGCGGCTTTCTCTTCGGGAAGCTCTTGAAAGGTCAACTCGAAATCGTCGTCGTCGACCATCTCGAAGTCGGGCTCGTCCTTCGGTTTGTCCGGCGGCGTTGCCAAGGGCTCTTCCTTAGCCGGCTCGGCTTCGTCCCGCGCAACGCTGACTTCCTCTTTGACCGGCTCGGTCTTGGGTTCGGCCGCTTCGGCGGCAACGGCAGCCGCGGCAGCGGACGCTATTGATTCGGCCGGGACGATCGGGGGCAGTTTCGACCGATCGCCCGAGTATTCATATTTGACCCGAAACGTGATCGGCCCGATCGTAAATTTTTCGTCCGGCAACAGAGGGGCTTCCTGAATCCGCTGGCCGTGGACATACGTTCCGTTAAGCGATCCCGCATCGCGAATCATCATGAGACCATCGACCAGATAGGCCTCGCAGTGCTTGCGGCTGATCATGCCATGCCCAACGGTCAGATCGGCGTCGCGACTGCGGCCGATCGTCGCCGGCAGTTCGATCGCAACCTCGCCCTTGTTGGCCTTGCCGCTAACGACAATCAGTTTCACTTGCATGGCTGAAGTCCAGACGGAACACGCGAGGAACTCGATGCGGGAGAGCACGAGGGAAGAATATTGCCACTCGCCGGCATTTTCGATGATACTTTGCGAAAAAAGAGGTAGCAACGGCTAAAGTCCGTCTAAGCCGGAAAGTCGGCCACAACTAGCCCCCATGGGTGGTTCGTCCGTGACATGGGCCGGAAATTTCGTGTCGCGGCGCGGTCGATTCGGCCGCAAGGCCGGCGACCGGTCGCGAGAGCCGTTTCGCGATGCCAGAGCGTGCTCGTCTCCACAGCGACTGTCTTCTTGCGGTCTTGATCGCGAGACACGGCAACATGCTTCTGAACGAGGCGAAAACACCTGGTTCGCGTGGCCGACACACGTCTGGCGCAGGGGTTTACACCCGCCGGACTCCATTTGGCCTTGCAAGTGGCAACACGGGTTCTATAATTTCTGGATTCCAGGGCTGTTACGTTTTATTTTCGTGACGGGCCGGAAATTGACGAAACCAAGGCGGGTGTAGCTCAGTTGGCAGAGCACAACGTTGCCAACGTTGTTGTCGTGGGTTCGATTCCCATCACCCGCTCTTTTTTTCTCCCGTCCATCCACCTGACAACTCGCTGCATGACGTCCATGGTTCCCAACGACCCCCCCGAATCCGATCCGACCGAGTCCACCGAAGAGACCGCCTTGGACACCCCGTCGACCGAAGACGACGAGACGGGTGAAGAGCAGCCGTCGATGGAGCTGGAAGTGACCGTGGAGTCGCGAGGAGCGTGCCAGCGACACCTGACGATTTCGGTGTCGCGTTCCGACATCGATCGCTACCTCGACAAGGAATACAGCGAGTTGGTCAAGAATGCCGAAGTGCCCGGTTTTCGACAGGGCCACGCGCCTCGCAAGCTGATCGAATCGCGTTTTCACAAGGACGTGGGCGATCGGGTGAAGGGCAGCCTACTGATGGATGCCATAGCCCAGGCCAGCGACGACGAAGACCTTTCGGCGATCAGCGAACCGGATATCGACATCGACGCGATCAAGCTGCCCAACGAAGGCCCGATGACTTTCGAGTTCGACGTCGAGGTTCGTCCCGAGTTCGACGTACCTCAGTGGAAGGGTCTGGCGATCAAGAAGCCGGTCCGCGAGTTTACCGCCAAGGACGTCGATGTGCAGTTGGAACGGGTGCTCAGTCGCTATGGGCGTTTGCTCGTGAAGGACGGGCCGGCCGAATCGGGCGATTACGTGACCGTGAACCTCACGTTTGCCGACGGCGACCAAGTCCTCTCGACGGCCGAGGAAGAGGTCATTCGCATCCGCCCGACGCTGAGTTTCCGCGACGGAAACATCACGAAGTTCGACAAGTTGATGGTCGGCGTCGTGGCCGGAGAAACCCGCCAGGGCGAGGCCGAACTCAGCAGCGACGCGCCCAACATCCTGTTGCGCGGCAAAAAAGTAAAAGCCTCCTTCGAGGTGCTCGAAGTCAAGCAGCTCGATTTGCCCGAATTGACGCCCGAGTTCCTGAAGTCGATCGGCGGGGTCGAGTCGGAAGCCGACTTGCGCGACTTGATCAAAGACAATCTCGACCGGCAGTTGGAATATCAACAACACCAGGAAGCCCGCGAACAGGTGACCGCCGCGCTGACCGAGGCAGCCGATTGGGATCTCCCGCCAGATCTGTTGAAGCGGCAGAACCAGCGCGAGTTGCATCGGGCCGTGCTCGAGTTGCAGCGAAGCGGATTCAGCGAGGAAGAAATTCGCAAGCACGAGAACGAGCTGCGTCAGCACAGCATGGAATCGACCGCCCGCGCCCTGAAGGAACACTTCATTCTAGAGCGGATCGCCGAGGATCAGGAAATCGAAGCGGACGAGGCCGACTACGACGCGGAAATCGCTCTGATCGCCGCCCAAACGAACGAGAGCGCCCGGCGCGTTCGTGCCCGGCTGGAAAAGGGCGACATGATGGACGCGCTTCACAACCAGATCATCGAACGCAAAGTCATCGATCTCATTCTGGCCAGCGCGGTCTTCCAGGAAGTGCCTTACGAATTTGAGACGAGCGAAACCGAGGCGATCGACCAGGCGGCCGGCGGACACGAGGATGATATCCCCAAGGCCAAGCCCGAAGGACACGAGGAAAAAGCTCAAGAAGAACCCGCGGAGGACGTCTTGGACAGCGATTCGGCTTCGCACGAGGAGATTAAGTAAACGTCTGGGCCGCGGGCAAGTTGGCGAGGAACACGACCAACCAAACCGGGTGCGGTGCGTTTTGATCAAGCAGCAGCGGGATGAGCCGCGCTGGGCATGGACGCCGCGAGTGCATGGCGGGCATGTCCAGGGTTTCTTCCCGATGCCGCCGGAGAGTGTCCCCCGTGAGCCGGTTTCTTTCGGTCGCCTCTGTTTTCCGTGTCCTATCTTTGGATAGGTCCCCATCGGCATGAAACGTGCTGTCCGAGACTCGAAGCGGTTTCGCCGTGGCACCCCTTTCCGTACTTCGTGATTGTGTTGAATCGATTTCGACGACATCCGTTACTCACACAATGAACCTTGGTCCTTTCCTCATGAACAGTTCTCGACGTCCGCCCTTGGTTGATCCCCTGTCGAACTACCGCGACTACCAGCGTCAGCGCCAAATGACTCTGGGCGACCTGTTGTTGGAAAACCGCATTATCCTCCTGCAGGGCCCGATCCACGACGCCAACGCCAACGAACTCGTGATGAAGCTCCTTTATTTGCAGAGTGAGAATCGGCGGAAGGATATCCACTTCTACGTCAATTCGCCGGGCGGAAGCGTCAGCGCCACGCTGGCGATTTACGACACCATGCAGATTCTCAGTTGCCCGGTGGCCACCTATTGTGTCGGGCTGGCGGCCAGTGGCGGAGCCGTGCTCCTGGCAGGCGGCACCAAGGGCAAACGATTCGCGCTGCCCCACGCCAAAGTCATGATCCACCAGCCCTACGGCCAGGTGGGAGGTCAGGTCTCCGATATTGAGATCCAAGCGCAGGAAATCCTCAAAACGAGAGAAACACTGAACGAGATTCTGGCTCAACACACCAGCCAGCCCATCGAGCGAATCTCGAAGGACACCGACCGCGACTATTACATGACGGCCGCCGAGGCCAAGGAGTATGGTCTGGTCGATGATATCTTGACGACGCAGAAGTCGGAAGAAGACGAGGATGAAAACGGCGAGAAGAAATCGTAGCCCCCGTGTTCACGCGCGCTAGCTTCGCGACGGCGACCGCCGCGACGCTTCCCACGAGTTCCGCTTGCCAAACGTCCCAAGCAATAGAACATCGCGACCCAACAAAGCGAGATTATCCATGCCTTTGATTCCCTACGTGATCGAGAAGAGCGGCCGCGAAGAGCGGGCGATGGACATCTACAGCCGCCTGCTGAAAGATCGAATTGTCTTTCTCGGATCGGCGATCGACGACGAAGTCGCCAACTCCGTCGTTGCCCAAATGCTGTTCCTGCAAGCCGACGACCCCAAGGCCGACATCTATCTCTACATGAACTCGCCGGGCGGATCGGTGACGGCCGGTCTGGCCATTTACGACACGATGCAGTTTATCAATTGTCCGGTCGCAACCTACTGCCTGGGACAATGTGCTTCGATGGCGGCCGTCCTCCTGGCCGCTGGAGCCGAAGGCAAACGCCAGGCGCTGCCCAACTCCCGGATCATGATCCATCAGCCCCTCGCGGGCATGGAAGGCACGGCCGAGGACATCATGATCCACGCCAAGGAATTCGCCAAAGTCAAGGAACGGCTCAATAGTATCCTCCTCAAGCATACGGGCCACCCGTTGAAGAAAATCGAGGAAGATACCGATCGCGATCGCTTCATGACGCCCATCGAAGCGCGTGATTACGGTCTGATCGACGCCGTCATCGAACACATGAGCTGAGCCGATGGTCGTGGCCTACTGAATCGGCTATTCGCTGGTCGACCACTTCGACCCTGGCAAGGATCGCGCCCTTCGCGAAAATGCGTGCATCTGCCGCTGTCGATGCTTGGCTTTCTCCTGGAACGGTCGTTCATGACCGAGTGGCTTGGAGTCGGGCTCCCGTCCGCCGTCGGCCGAAGCCTATGGCAGAGGACGATGGTCGCCCCGAGTTCGCTAACCGAGCAAACCTCAATATGACGACCCCACAAGGGGGCGCATTTCGCCCGATCACCGGACGCTCTCGAAGAACCGAGACCTCGAAAAAAAGCCTCGCTTTGCCAGGGGGCATGGCTCCCGGAACAGACGCTTTTCAGTTGAAAAGCAACTCGCCTATCGGGGGGGTGCCCGTTGACGTCCGCGGTTGGCCCTCTAAGATATTTGCATGACCGCAGCGATCGAAACACTTTTCTCGCGAATGTCGCTCTACCTAACGGATTGCCATGGCTGCCTCTTCACGCGTTGACACTTCACACGGGGCTCGCACGCTCTCGGGCGACATTCTCGACCGGCTGCCGCCCCAGAACCTCGACGCCGAGAAGGGTGTGCTGGGGAGCCTCCTGCTGGACCCCAACTTCTGCGACGACGTCTTGCTGATCGTCCGGCCCGAGGACTTCTACGGCGACGCCAACCAGAAGCTGTTCCGGCACATCGTCGAGATGCACGCCGAGGGATTGCGGATTGATGTGACGTTGCTTGTCGAGCGACTTCGGGCCTCGGGCGAGTTGGAGGCGATCGGCGACATAGCCTATCTGGCCGAGGTGGCTCAATCGGTCGCCGTTGCCGCCCATGCGGCTCGCTACGCCGAGATCGTTCGCGACAAGGCCACGCTGCGTTCGCTGATCCATGCCAGTACCGAGATCCTTCGCGACGCTTACGAACCGACCGTCACGCCCGACGAGTTGCTCGGCCAGGCCGAACAAAAGGTCTTCACCATCCACGACAATCGAAGCTCCGATCAGTTGAGCAATATCCACGACGTGCTGATGGAGACGTTCGATCTGATCGACCACCGTATGGAGCGCGGCGGAGCAAGCGGCATGTCGACCGGATTCGTCGACCTGGACGGGCTGACGGGTGGGTTGCACGACTCGGAACTCATTATTCTAGCCGCCCGGCCAAGCATGGGCAAAACGGCGTTTGCCACGAACATCGCCGAGCACGTGGCTCTACGCGAGAACATTCCGGTGTTGTTCGTCAGCCTCGAAATGGCCCGGCATGAGTTGGCCCAGCGACTGCTGTCTTCACAGGCCAAGATCGACGGGTTGAAATTCCGCAGCGGCAATCTGTCGAAGGAAGAGCATGCCAAACTGGTCGAAGCATCGTCGAAGATAAGCACCGCGCCGTTGTTCATTGACGACAGCCCTAGCCGATCGATGTCGCAAATCGCCGCTTGTGCCCGACGATTGAAACGCCGCGAGGGTCTCGGCATGGTGGTGGTCGACTATCTGCAGCTCATCCACCCCGAAAACCCGAACGACCCCCGACAGGAGCAAGTAGCAAAGATCGCTCGACGGCTCAAGGGCCTGGCCCGCGAGTTGAAGATACCGGTTCTCTGCGTTGCTCAACTCAACCGGCAGGTCGAGGCGGGCACGGGCAAGGAAAGCCGCCGCCCTCGGTTGAGCCATCTTCGCGAGTCGGGCGCGATCGAGCAAGACGCCGACGTCGTGATGTTCGTCCATCGCGAGGAGTACTATCATTCCCACGAAGAGGCGGAACAGTTGGGCGTGGTGGGCCAGGGCGAAATCATGATCGCCAAGCAGCGAAATGGGCCGACCGGGGACGTCAAACTTACCTGGCTTCACAAGTTCACCCGCTTCGAAAACCTTGCCCAGCAAGAGGCTTATGCCGAGTTCGGCGGCTACCAGCCCGACGACGCCGGCGATTTCTAGCAAGCCAGTGGGGCGATTCGTTCGGAACGGAATCGCAAGACGAACCGACGCACCCCCCATAACGACCACTCTCGGGGTGAAAAAATCACTCGCGAACCGCTGAACTCGCCTTGTCCCGGTTCGCTGGTTCCTGTATTTCTACGCGACCTTTTGAATGGACCGGGCTGACCGTCTCGCGCGGACGGTCTGTCGCCATTCCGATCGAGGTTATGAACCGGTCGCTGCCCAACCTTATCGATTGCTCGTCTTGCCAGTTTGATCCCAACAGCCCAACGGAAGGAACCGTGATGACAATCGCTCCGATGGATCGAGTCCGACTGGTTCCGCGCATGTTCCTTCTTGTCGTTTCGACGGCGCTGCTGCTGGCGTTTACGGACCTGGCGCCGGCTCAGTTGACCGATCCCACGCGAGAAAACCTCTTCGATTCGTCGCCCCGAGGGACGGGTCTCCGACC
The DNA here is from genome assembly GCA_016929515.1 of Pirellulales bacterium. Taxonomy (GTDB): domain Bacteria; phylum Planctomycetota; class Planctomycetia; order Pirellulales; family Thermoguttaceae; genus UBA11386. Next base: position 18,533 of record JAFGIR010000137.1, read on the forward strand.
CACACAGGGGTTCGGACGGCGACCCCTACAGAAACCCGCCGAAAAACCGGTGAAAAAAGAGGCCATCGATCCTTTGCTGAACGATCCTCTGATGCCGGGCGACATTCCCGTGGTCGAGGTCCGGATCGTCGGCAACCAGACTTTCAAGAAAGAACGAATCCTGCCCCACATCCACACGCGCGTGGGACGTCCTTACCGAAACACAACGATCCAACGAGACGTGCGCCGGCTCTACAAGACAGGCATGTTCGTGACGATCGAGCCGTCGTATCAAGATCTGCCCCAGGGGCGCGTGGTTATCTTCAAGGTGATCGAGCGACCAACGCTGAAGTACGTCAAGTACGTGGGCAACCAAAAAATCAAGGACAAGACACTCGTCAAGGAAACCGGTCTGGCGGCCGGCGACGCGGCCGATCCGTTCTCCGTTGAAGAAGCGCGCCGCGCGATCGAGGATTTCTACCACGAAAAGGGCTTCTCCCTTGCCCGAGTTTCCGTCAGCGAAGGCAACAAGCCGGGCGACTGCGGCGCCGTGTTCGTCATCCACGAAGGGCCCAAACAAAAGATCCTCTGGACTGATTTCGTCGGCAACACGATCGCCAGCGATGCCGTGTTGACAACGCACGTTCAGTCGAAACAGGGAATATTCTGGCTCTTCAAGGGCGAATTCGATCGAAAAGTCGTCGAAGCCGACAAGGACGCGTTGGTGGCCTATTACCGCGGCCTCGGGTTCTTCCGCGCCAAGGTCGGGGCCGAAGTTACGGGGGATCCCGACGGGCAATGGGTCCGAATCACCTTCGTGATCGACGAGGGACCGCGATGGTCGGTCCACGACGTCTCGTTCGTCGGCAATTCGAAGCTCCCCACCAGCACGTTGCGGGAAGCCCTTAAGCTCAAAACGGGCGATTTCTTCGCCCAAAACGCGATGAACGCCGACATACTCCGGCTTCGCGAACAGTATGGCGCGAAGGGCTATATCTTCGCCGACGTCAAGGCCGAACCTCGCTTCCTCGAAGAACCCGGTCAGTTGGACCTTGTCTACCGAATCGACGAGGGAGATCGCTACCGCATGGGCCGAGTCTTCCCCAAGATCCTTGGCGATAGTCCGCATACGAAGATTACCGTGCTGCTCAACGCAATGTCGCAACAACCGGGAGACATCATCGACACGCGAGAACTTCGCGCGAGCGAACGTCGAATCCAGTTCTCCCAAGTTTTTGACGTGAATCCACAAACCGGCAAGCAACCCAAGATCGTCTTCAGTCCGGCCGACGCGAAAGAAATCGAGGAGGAACCGCCGGCGCAGATTGCCCGACCTCCAAGAACCCCCAACGGTTTCCGCGGCCAGAGCCCGGACCATTTCGACGATTCGTTTCGCGACCCGCTGCCAAGTGTCGATCTTCGACTCCAGCCGCTCGATTGGTGGCTTTCGCCGAAGACGCACCTCCAGTGGCCCTATCCCCAAGACGGAGGTACCCGATGACCGGGCCGAAACACACGCGATCGCTTGCCCTGGGCCGGTTGGCCGTCCTCGGAGGAACGCTTCTGATCGCCGTCGCCGGTTGCCAATCGGACGGCTGGCGATTTGCCCAACGCGATGCGTACCAAGCGTACCAATCATCCCCGGTTGCCGACGTCGAGGGGCAATCGTATTCGACGTCGAAGCCGCCGATTGTCCGCGGGCAGTTCTCGTCCGATCCGGGCGTATCAACGCCGTCGTGGAACGCGACACCAACGGCGTCGACCGCCGTGCCGAGCACTTCCTCGACCAACCGGTATCCGACCACCAACTATCCCGCCAACAATTATCCTTCAACCGACACCTATTCGTCATCCAATCAACCATCAGCCAGCGTGACGGGAGGGGCCCGGACGGCCGATCCGAATCCGCCTTACGCGAGCGACTTGAACCCCTATCCTCGGATGGTCCCGCCGCTGACCGGCGACGCGGCGGGGATGGGACCCTATGAACCAGACTACGGCCCGGATCCGGTCGTGTATCCTCCGATTTGGGACGATCCGACGCTCGAAATGCCGGTCGGCATTCACGCGAGCGAGGCCATGACCGGCCGTTTCATGTTCGGCGTGGGCGTCAACTCGGATGCGGGCCTGATCGGTTCGATTGTGGTCGACGAACAGAACTTCGACTGGACCAAATGGCCTCACAGCTTCGAGGACATCCGCAGCGGCCGAGCCTGGCGCGGCGACGGTCAACGGTTTCGCTTGGAGGCCATGCCAGGCACCGAAGTCCACCGCTATCTGGTGAGTTTCCAGGAACCCTACTGGCGAGAGTCCCAAGTGAGTCTTGGCCTGAGCGGTGAGTACTACACTCGAAATTACCTCGACTGGAACGAAGAACGGTTGGGTGGTCGCGTCGCGTTGGGGTATCACTTCAACCACGCACTGACCGGCAGCGTGGCCTTCCGCGCCATGAAAGTGACGCTGTTTGACCTGGTCAGTCCGGCGCCGCCCGACTTGCTGGACGCCCAGGGCGATTCGGGTCTGTACGGATTTCAGGCCCAATTAGCCCACGATACGCGCGACAGCCGGTTCCTGGCAACCGAAGGACATCTAATCGAGGCCTCGTTCGAGCAAGTCATCGGGACCTACCAGTATCCGCAAGTCAATCTCGACATCCGGAAGTACTTTCTCCTTCACGAACGGCCCGACAGTTCGGGCCGGCACGTGCTGAGCTTGAGCACTCGATTCGGCTGGACCGGCGACGACACGCCCATCTACGAGCATTATTTCGCCGGCGGTTTCTCGACCATTCGCGGTTTCGACTTCCGTGGCGCTTCGCCCCGCGATCACGCGACCGGTGTTTTCACCGGCGGCCATTTCATGATGCTCGCTTCGGCCGAATACCTTTTTCCCATTACGGCCGACGACATGCTCCGTGGTGTTGTCTTCTGCGACACGGGCACGGTGGAACCATCGATCGACGATTGGACCGACACGTATCGTGTAGCGCCGGGCTTTGGGCTGCGGGTCACGGTCCCGGCCATGGGGCCGGCGCCGATTGCGTTGGATTTCGCCTTCCCCGTCTCGCACGAGCCGGGCGACCGCATCGAGAACTTCAGCTTCTTCGTTGGGTTCTTGCGGTAAGGCCACCCCACCCATCCACAACCCGCGGCGACCCGACATCGCTCGGTCAGTCGTATTGGATCAGGCTGAAGACGTCATAGCCGGCCAGCTTCTTCGCGCCGCCGAGCGCAACCAACTCGATAAGAAAGGCGCAGGCCGCCACCTGGCCGCCGGCTTTCTCGACCATCCGGCAACACGCCCGGACCGTGCCTCCGGTGGCCAACAGATCGTCGACCACCAAGACGCGAGCCCCCTGGGGAACGGCGTCGGCGTGCATTTCGAGAGTGTCGGTGCCGTACTCCAGGTCGTAGGTGTGCGACAAGGTCTTGTAGGGCAGCTTGCCCGGCTTGCGAATCGGCACCAACCCCACGCCCAACTCCAAGGCCAAGGGCGCCCCAACAAGAAAACCACGCGCCTCGGCCGTGGCGATCAGATCGATAGGTGTTCCACGAAAATGTTCGGCCAATTGCCGTATGGCCTTGCCAAACGCGGCCGGCGAAGCCAACAGCGGGGCAATGTCGCGAAACAAGATACCCGGCTTCGGAAAATCGGGAACCGAGCGAATGTAGTCGGATAGCTGCAAATCGTTGGTTTCGGGCATCGGAAGTCGCTCCTGGGACAACTCGGAGAGTAGGTGTTACCCACCACGGTCCTTGGAGTATACGGGCAGAAGTCCCGCGAGAAAAGGGGACGACCGTGGCCGACCGACCATGCGCGGGCCACTTCGCCTCATGTCGGACGAAGCCGGCCCGATGGCTAACCCTGTGGCCCTTCGAGGCTTTCGTTCAACTTGTTGAGCGCCTCGGTTTCGATCTGGCGGACGCGTTCGCGCGTCAGTCCGAGTGTCTCGCCGATTTCCTTGAGCGTCCGAGGTTCGTTGTTGTCCAGGCCGAAACGCATTCGGAGCACCGTGGCTTCGCGCTGATCCATGATTTCGAGTTGGCGCATGACGTGTGTCAGATTGTCGTGTTCCACCAACTCGTCTTCGGGCGTGCGGACGTGTTCGTCCATGACCATCTCGCCAAGCGACCAACCGGCGTCGGCCTGGTCGGTTTGCGGCGTGAGATTGTAGATACGGATTGCTTTCTTGATGATGGGCAACTTCTTGCGAGGCAAACCGAGCACGCGAGCGACTTCCTCGGGCGTGGGTGTTCGGCCCAACTCTTCGGCGAGCCGCGTGCTTGCACGGCGCCACTTGGAAAGCAACTCGACCATATAGGCGGGAATGCGAATGGTCTTTGCCGTATTGATCAGCGCGCGTTTGATCGATTGCTTGATCCAATAGCTGGCATAGGTTGAGAATCGGGTACCCATCGCCGGATCGAAGCCTTCGACCGCGCGAAGCAACCCCAGGTTGCC
>JAFGIR010000138.1 GCA_016929515.1 Pirellulales bacterium
CGTGACGTTGACTGAATCCGCCGCGAACGAAATTAAGCAGGTTTTCAAATCGCAGAAACTCGACGAGAACACCTATCTGCGGATGGCCGTGGCCGGCGGAGGATGTGCCGGACTGCAATACGCGCTCGGTTTCGACACGGCGTTCGACCCGGCCGAGGACGCTTGCTTCGACCAACACGGAATCAAGCTCGTCACGAAGAAGAAGTTCGCCCTGCATCTCGACGGCACGACGATCGACTTCAAGGACGGACCGATGGGCCGCGGCTTCGCCATCGACAATCCCAACTACGTCAGCGGCTGCCCGGGGTGCGGCGGACATTAAAAGTGGGAAGGGTGAAGGGGGAAGTGTGAAGGGGGAAGTGTGAAGGAAAGAAGGGTGGCTGGGGCATAGCGCAGCGGTGCCCCAGAAGGTCGAATGATGGGGCCTTCGTTCCGCACGGTTGGACTTCTCCAAACGTGCGGCAATTTACTTCCCCCGTCCCGCTTCTCACTTCTCACTTCCTACTTCACACTTCTCACTTTGATAGCTGTCGCGCCGCTCGAGTTCCGCTTCAACGGCCAGGCGGACGCCGGCTTTGTCGCGGCACCAGTCGGGCGCGACGAGATAGTCGGGCGGGGCGTCGCTGCTGAGCCGGTCGATCGCGCAGTCGGCCCGCAAGTGCTCCAGGAAATGGACCACGAAGTCGACGTATTGCTCGCGCTGGGGAAGCACGAGTCGGCCCGACGCATAATCGTCGGCCAACGGCGTGTCGGGGGCCACGTAGAGGTTGTGCAGTTTTACGGCGTCGATCTTCAGTCGGGCAAGTTCGTCGGCCGTGGCGATCATGTCGTCGCGTGTCTCGGTCGGCAGGCCGAGAATGACGTGGGCGCCCACGTGCAGACCGCGCTGTTTGGCGCGTGTCACCGCGTCGATCGACGCATCGTGGCGATGGCCCCGCCTCAGCCAGCCGAGCGATTGGTCATGGATCGACTGGAGACCCAATTCGACCGATACCCAAGTTCGTTGGGCCAGCTCGGCCAACAGGTCGAGCACGTCGTCGGGCACGCAGTCGGGTCGGGTGCCGACGATCAGGCCGACGACCGAAGGGCAATCGAGTGCCTCCTCGTAGCAGGTCCGCAGCCTGGCCAACGGCCCGTACGTGTTCGTACCCGGCTGAAAATAGGCCAGAAACCGCTCGGCTCGATGGCGGTCGGCGAGCCGGGCCGAAGCGAGGCGGATTTGTTCGCCGATCGTGCCGGCCGGCCGGCGGCGGCTTGGGCTGAACGAGGCCGGATTGCAGAACCGGCAGCCGCCCGTGGCGAGCGTACCGTCGCGATTCGGGCAATCGAACCCGGCGTCGACACTGACCTTCCACGCGCGCTGCCCGAATGCCCGCTCGAAAAACGCGCCGACGGCGTAGTATCGGCGGCCTTTCAATCGCCAGAAACTCACCGATTCGTGGGGGTCGGGTTTGGTTGACGCCAATCGATTACCCGTCTAAAATGGAGTGAAGTTGCCTTTTGCCATCCTAGGGTGTCTTCGTATCATCCACAAGAGAAGCATGCATGTTCGGTGAACTCGTTCCAGAGGGCGGCGGCGATCCGATCCCGTTGCTAAAAAAGAATCTGCTTGTCGGCCGGCGGGAAAGCTGCGACATCGTGTTGCGGTTTTCGAACGTTTCGGCACACCACTGCCAGTTGTTCGTCAACGGGGGGTACTGGTACGTTCGCGACAAAAACAGCCGCAACGGCGTGAAGGTCAACGGGATTAGGGTGACCGATAAACGTCTCGATCCGGGCGATATCCTCTCGGTGGCGAAACACAAATATGCGGTCCACTACTCGCCGGTCGAACTCGGCGCGGTGGGACCGCCGCCGTTGGACCAGCCCGAGAAGGAAATTTTCGGCCGATCGTTGCTCGACCGCGCCGGGCTCAAAAAGGATGTGTCCGTTCGGACGCCGGGTCGAGCCAAGCCACGTCACGAGGGCCAGGTCCGCTTTGAAATCACGGACGACGGCCCCGATGAACTCCGCTCGCCGGACCGCCCGATTTGAACCACTCGATGGGGAAAAAGAAAAAACAACAACTGCGCGCTCGCTTTCGAAAAAACCGCTCGGCGCGTACGCGCCGATCCGACTGGACCAGCAAGTTCCAGCAGGACGGCCTCGAACAGGAAGACACGACGAAAGACGAGCGAATCAGCGGCAAGGGCGAGCTCACCCGGCAGCGAACGGTCCGTGGAACGGTCGCCGACGGGGACCAGCCGGGACTGGCGGTCCACCTGGACGTCGACCCGACCGTTTGCCGCTCCGGCCGCGTGCTCCTGGTGCAAGGGCTCGGCAGCACGGTCGAAGCCGAGGACGGCACGCTCTATCAGTGCGCCACTCGCCGCCTGCTGAAAACTCTCAGCACCGACCAACGCCACGTCGTCGCCGTCGGCGATCGGGTGCTCTTCCGCCCGGTCGAGAGCGGCGACGGCCAGACGCGCGAGGGGCTGATCGAGCGGGTCGAGCCGCGCCGCGGAAGTCTCTGCCGCACCAGCCGCGGCCGGCAACACGTGCTGGTGACCAACGTCGATCAGGTGTTGATCGTTACGAGCGTCGCCGAACCGCGAATCAAGCCGAATCTGATCGATCGGCTGTTGATCAGCGCCGAGAAAAGCGGCATCCGGCCCGTCGTCTGCATCAACAAAATCGATCTGGTCGATCCGGCCCTGTTCCAGCCGCTGGTCGGCGTCTACAGCCAGATGGGCTACGAGGTGTTTTTGCTCAGCGCCAAGACGGGCTTTGGGCTCGACGCGCTGCGGCGGCTGTTGACCGACCGCGAGAGCGTGCTGACCGGCCAGAGCGGCGTCGGCAAGTCGTCGTTGTTGAATCTGGTTGACCCTACACTCAAGCTTCGCGTCTCGGCCATCAGCGCCGACACCCAGAAGGGACGCCACACGACCAGCACGGCCCGGCTTATTCCGCTGGATTGCGGGGGCTACGTGGTCGATACGCCGGGCATTCGGCAGTTCGAGCTTTGGGACGTGATTCCCGAGGAAGTGGCCGGCTATTTCCGCGATTTGCGGCCTTATGTGAATTTCTGCCGATTTCCCGACTGTACCCATACCCACGAGGTCGACTGCGCCGTGAAGGACGCGGTGGCCGACGGCCGCTTGGACGAGCGGCGCTACGAGAGCTATTGCCATCTGCTGGCCGGCGATATGATGTAACCGAAACGTATGGCAATGCCGACGAGATCCTTCGCTGCGCTCAGGATGACATGACTACGGTCATCCTGAGCGCAGCGAAGGATCTCGTCGGCACGGACTTAAGTTTTTTTGACGGGATACCCCACCACGTGAAGGAACTCAGTCGCACCGACAGTGTTGTCGCCGAGCGGGCCGTTCTGGTCGGCCTGCTTCTGGATGATCGCGCCAAGGGCGTCAAAGACCCGCTGGCCGAACTGGCGGGCCTGGCCGAAACGGCCGGCATCCGGGTCGTCGGGTCGCTCACCCAACGGCGACAGCGGCCGCTCCCCTCGACCTATTTGGGCAGCGGCAAGGTCGAGGAGTTGCGTCTTTTCGTCGAGGTCACCGAGGCCGACCTGGTCGTTTTCGACACCGATCTGAGCCCAGGCCAAACCCGAAACCTCGAAAAGGCGACCGACGTCAAGGTGCTCGACCGGACGGAACTGATTCTCGACATTTTCGCCAGCCACGCCCGGACCCATCAGGCCCGATTGGCGGTCGAGCTGGCCCAACTCGAATACGCCATGCCGCGGTTGAAGCGGATGTGGACCCACCTATCGCGCCAGGCCCAAGGCGGCGTCGGGCTGCGTGGGCCGGGCGAAAAACAACTGGAAGTCGATCGCCGCCTGGCCGGCAAGCGCATCCGCGACTTGCGCCGCGATCTTGAAGTCATCGAGCAACGCAAGCAACGCGAAGTGGCCGCCCGCCGCGATCGGATGACCGTCTCGCTGGTCGGCTACACGAACGCCGGCAAGAGCACGCTGTTGAACGCATTGACCGGCGCCGACGTTTTCGTCGAAGACGCCCTGTTCGCCACGCTCGACACACGGACCCGGCGGTGGCAGTTGCCCGGCTGGGGGCCCGTGCTGCTGAGCGACACGGTCGGGTTCATTCGCGATTTGCCGCACCATCTGATCGAGAGTTTCAAGGCCACGTTGGAGGAATCGCGCCAGGCCGACCTGTTGTTGCACGTGGCCGACGCCGCCAACCCGGCCGTCGCCGAGCAGATCGGGGCCACCTATCGCGTGCTCGAAGAACTCGGCATCGACAAGAAAAACACCCTGTTGGTGCTCAACAAAATCGACATGCTGCCCGACCGGGCCAAACTCGACTCGCTGCGCAATCGTTATCCGAACGCCGTGGCCATTAGCGCCCAATCGGGCCGGGGACTCGACGAGCTGGCGGCCGCCGTCAGCCGCTCGCTCAGCCGAGGATTCGTCGAGCTCGACGTCGAGATGGGTGTGGACAACGGCCGGCTGATGGCCTATCTTGCGGCCAAGGGAGAAGTCTTCTCGAAAAACTATCAAAACGGCCGCGTGACGATCCACTGCCGGTTGCCCGAACGACATCTCGGCTCGATTCGCGGCGAAAACGTCGAAATCCGGCCCCACGGCGAGGACGTGGGCAGTGAGGAGTAGTCAGGAGACAGGAGACAGGAGACAGGAGACAGGAGTCGACGGGTGGTTGATGGGTGGCTGGGGCATAGCGCAGCGGTGCCCCAGTGGATATGAAAGGAATCTCACCATGGCCAGGCGTGAAATCTCGGGTTCTCGGGCAATTGTCACCGGCGCTTCCAGCGGCATCGGCCGCGCGCTGGCCGTCGAGCTGGCTCGCCAAGGCGCGTCGGTCGTGGCCACCGCGCGACGCGAAGATCGGCTCGACGAGCTGCGCGCCACGATCGAGTCGGCCGGCGGCACGGTCGTCACCGTCCCGGGCGACGTCACCGACCCGGCCACGCGCCGGCAACTCATCAAAACGGCCCGCGAGCGGTTCGGTGGGCTCGACGTTCTGGTGAACAACGCAGGCGTCGGGGCGATGGGCCGTTTCGAAGAGGCCGACCCGGAGCGGCTCCGCCGCGTGATGGAGGTAAATTTCTTCGCCCCGGTCGAGTTGATTCGGCTGGCCCTGCCGCTTTTGAGCCAGGGCACGCAGCCGATCATCGTCAACGTCAGTTCAATCCTGGGGCTGCGCGCGACGCCCTACAGCAGCGAGTATTCGGCCAGCAAGTTCGCCATGCAGGGTTTCAGCGAGGCGTTGCGGACCGAGTTGATCCGCAACCACGTCGACGTGCTCGTGGTGAGCCCCGGCACGACCGAGACCGAGTTTTTCGATTCGGTGTTGGAAAAGAAGGGCGAGCCGGCCTGGCCCGAGCACACGCCCGTCACGCCCGAGGCGGTCGCCGCCGCAACGATCCGCGCGATGCGCAAAGGGCGTCACGCAATCATCCCCTACCGCTGGGGCCGAGTCTTCTGCTGGCTCAACCGCCTCTCGCCGCGACTGATGGACGCGATCATGGCACGCTATTCGTGACGCCACCCTACTCGAACAACGCCCGCATCGAAATCTGCGACCAGGTCTCGAACTCGTCCAGCGCGGCCATGATTTGGGCGACCGGGCGGAAGCCGCTTTCGATGATCTCCGTCTCGCGCGAGCGGACGGCCGGCCGCTCGACCTCGAAAATGTGGACCAGACCCAGGTGGACCTGGCCGACCGGGTTGCTGTCGTCGTTCAGCAGGCCCACGCAACGCGCGCGGTAGGGCGTGTCAATCGCAACTTCTTCATCGAGTTCGCGCCGCATGCCTTCCTGGAAGGGGTCGGGAAAAGGGGTCACCCTTTTGTGCGAAGCACCCTGAGGGCCGTTGCCGGCAAAAGGGACCTGACCCCTTTTCCCGACGTCGGTCGACGAAATGTGGCCCCCGATGCCGACGCTCCGCAGATGGTGCAGCCGGCCTTCGCCCTGGCCTCGGCCCCGCGTGTATTGAAAGACCGACTCGGCACCGTCGCCGTTGCGGTGCAAAAAAATCACGTAGGGAATCAACTGCTTCAGCCCCGGGTCTTCCTCGACCTGGTTGCGAGGGCGGAATTGCATATTGGCCGGATCGAGCAACACCGGCAGATAACGATCGGTCTCGCGAGTGAAACCCTGAAAATGGCCCAGCCCATGAAACAACTCGGTGGGCACAACCAACACATTTTCGACGGGGGGCTCTGACACAGGAAGAATCCTCCGGGTAAATTGACGAACGGCTCCTCCGAATGAGTATACGGATTAACGGCCGACAGACAACGGTGCCGCCGAAGCAGGAGGCCGAGAGAGATGTACCGCGCAAGAAAGCCCCAATCTTACGGCATTTGGGCCACCGCTCGGGTGGCACCGATCATTTTCCGCCAGCGACGTTGCTCTCGCGGCCGAGGATGTCGGAAAATGGTCGGTGTTGCGCTAGCAACAAGAGGATCGGCCGTCTCATCCCGAAACGCCTCTTGTCGCTGACGCGACACCGACGATTCCGCGATCGGGCCGTCTGCAAGTAGCACGGTCAATCGCGCGGAATCATCGGTGCTACCCGCTCGATCGCGCGGAATCGTCGGTGCTACGCCCTGCCCCTGCTTTTGTCACACGATCAACATCGCATCGCCATAGCTGTAGAAGCGGTATTGCTCGGCGATTGCTTCTTCGTAGGCCTTGCGGATGAGTTCGTCTCCGCCGAACGTTCGGGCCAGGACCAAAAGGGTTGTTTTGGGGAGGTGAAAATTCGTCAGCAACGCGTCGACGGCCCGAAATTCGTACGGCGGACGAATGAACAAATCGGTTTGCCCCAAGAATGGCCGGAGCGTGCCGTCGGGGCCGACGGCCGTTTCGAGCACGCGCACGCACGTGGTTCCGACCGCGACGATGCGTCCGCCGGCGCGGCGAGCCGCGTTGATCCGCTCGGCCGTCGGCTCGTCGAGCGACCCCCATTCGGAGTGCATTTCGTGGTCGGCCAGCTTTTCGGCGGTGACGGGCCGGAACGTGCCCAGCCCTACGTGTAGCGTCAGGCGGCAGAGCGTGACGCCCCGGCCGGCCAGCCGGCGAAGCAACGGCTCGGTGAAATGCAGCCCGGCCGTCGGAGCAGCCACCGCGCCGGGCGTGCGAGCAAAGACCGTCTGATATCGCTGGCGATCGGCGTCGACCATCTCGCCCTTGCGAATGTAGGGAGGCAGCGGCACCCGGCCCACCCGATCCAGAAGCGCGAAGGTTTCTTCGTCCGAATCGGGTTTGGCGACCCAGATGCCGCCGGCCAACTTCGTGCCGAGACACAAATGCAGGGCGTCGCGTCCCTCGGGATCCTGCAGCGTGACCGTCTCGCCCGGGCTGAGCTTTCCCCGCGTTTTGCCCATGATGCGCCAAAGCCCCTCGGAGCTTTCTTCGAGAAATAGTCCCTCCCAGTGTCCGCCGGTCGCCGTGCGGTAGCCGACCAGCCGGGCCGGCACCACTCGGGTGTCGTTCAGCACCAGCGCGTCGCCGGGACGCAACAGCTCGGGAAAATCGCGTATGTGGCTGTGAAGAAACGACTTATGTTTTCGGTCAACCACCAACAGACGCGCGTCGGGCCGGTTCTGCTTCGGCGATTGCGCAATCAGATCGCTCGGCAAGAAGTAGTCGTATTGGTCCAATTCCGACATGGCGAGCTCGGTGGTTGCGGCTCATGGCCGGCGGGTCACGGTGGCGATGGAAGATTCATACTGAGTATACTGCATGTGAAACAAACGGGTCAGGCGTCGTGTCCGCATGACGGCTGGCCCAGGACCCGGGGGCTTCGGCCCCATGCCATGAGACGGACATGGAACGACTGCCGGTAGCACTCTGCATTACGGAACTCGACGTTGGGGGAGCCGAACGGTGCCTCGAACGGCTGGCCACGCGGCTCGACCGAGATCGCTTCGCGCCGGTCGTCTATGTCGTGGCGCCCCGGCCCGAGGGCGATCTGGCGTGCCTATCGGCATTGAAGGCCGGCGGCGTGGAGGTCTGTTTTCTTGGTTTTCGTCGGAAATGGCAGTTGCCGCTGGCGGTGGGTCGCCTGGCGAACCGCCTCAGACGCCAAAAACCCGTGGTTACCCAGAGTTTCCTTTTTCACGCCAATATCGTGGCCCGGCTGGCTGCCCGGCTGGCCGGCGTGCCGGTGGTGTTGTCGGGCATTCGGGTGGCCGAGCGGCGTAGCCGGTGGCCGCTTCGCGTCGATCGGATGACCGAAGGGCTAGTCGATCGCCACGTTTGCGTGAGCCAATCGGTGGCCCAATTTGCCCAACGCGTGGCGGGCCTTTCTCAATCGAAGCTCGTGGTTATCCCCAACGGCATCGATCCGGGGCAATACGTCGCCCAGACGCCGGCCGATTTGCGGTCTATGAACATCGACGCCGGGCGACGTCTGGTCACCTACGTCGGCCGGCTCGACCCACAAAAAGGACTTCCGTGGTTGATCGAGGGGGCCAAGTCGTGGCTCGGTCGGGTGGCCGATTGCGATTTGATCCTCGTGGGCCGTGGTCCGGAGCGGAACGCGCTGGAGAGCCTGGTTGCCCAATGGGGCATTGCCGATCGAGTGCATTTTTTGGGCTTTCGCAACGACGTGCCGGCAATCCTTGCCCGAAGCGAGTTGGTCGTGCTGCCCTCGCGGTGGGAGGGCATGCCCAACGCGGTGCTCGAAGCGATGGCCGCCGGGCGGCCGGTCGTGGCGACCGACGTCGAGGGCGTCGCCGAACTGCTCGGTCCGAATGCGGCTGCCCAAAGCGTGGGCTACGGCCAAACCGAGGCTTTCGTCGAGAAGATTGTCGGGCTGCTCGGCGATCGAGAGCTTGCCGGTCGTTTGGGACGTGAGAACCGTCGGCGGGTCGAGCAGAAGTACACGATCGAGTCGATGGTCGAGGCCTACGAGTCGCTCTGGGAGTCGCTGGCCACGCAAACGAACCGAGCATCGCGCGGAAGCGCGGAGTCGCAGGGGTGAAGGGCGCCGGCCGTCGATGCTAGCGGTGCTGGCAACCAAGCGATCCGTGCGCGGCTTATACGCACTCTTTTTCGAAATCTCGCATCGAACCATGCGAAAATCGCGTTTTTCCCCGAGAAATATGCTTGCAGAAGGGCGGACGCTCAAACGGGAATCGCGTCCAAAGGGCTTGCCTGGCATGCCCTCTCTTCCCGCCTTCCGCGCTGCGTAAAGTGGATCACCGCGCGACGAAAAAAAGTGCGAAAAAAAATTTTCGGCACTTGCGTCGCGGCCAATCGTTCGAAGTCGAGAAGGGCTCGGGCCCTAGGAACAGTGGTCGTGTCCGACTTCACATTCTCTTTGAAAATCCCCGGTTGACGCCGGATCGAAAGTGATTATGTTTTGGGGAGTCGTGGGGATTATTGGGGAATTTTGGCGTTTGTGCGGTCCGAAATGCTGCTTACCGGAACCTTCAGCCGATCGGTCGACGAGAAGCTTCGCGTCGCCATACCGAAGTGTCTTCGGGCAGCGATCGACGGGGAGCCGGGTTGCCCACTCTACGTCGCTCCCGGCACGGACGGTTCGCTGGCCATTTACACCGAGAAGAGCTTCGCGCATTTGGCGGAGCGTCTGGCCGGGGCCTCGCCCACCCAGCAGAACGTGCGAGCGTTTACCCGACTTTTCTACGCTCGTGCCCAGCGAGTGGAACTGGACAAGCAAGGTCGAGTTCGCGTGCCGGCCGAATTGGCGGAGTTGGCAGCGTTGGGCGGCGAAGCAGTACTTTTGGGGGTACAAGATCATTTGGAGCTTTGGGGTGTCGAGCGGTGGCGAGAGTATCTAACCGTGCGGCAGTCCCATTATGACGAAATCGCCGAGGCCGCCTTTGACCGGGAGGCCGATGGTGACAACCGCTGAAAACCGTAGCGTTTGTCCGTCCGCCATGCGGGAGAACAGGAGACATCGACTCAAGGCCACCGGCCGACGTCTCGTCTTGCCGACGCGGAGGCAAGACACCTTTTTCCGCATGTGGAAGACAGGAAGTCTTCCGGCTATGAATCGTGGTTGCTGATCGTTCGACCGGCGAGCGGTGGACCGCGGCACTTGCCTCATCCGAAGGGCGCAAGGACGCGCCCCGAGGCGGTGTTTGTTTCGTGTTTCGCGACGAAATGGCGTCCCGCAGCGCGTTGGCCCTATCTTCGGGGAAAACGCGATGTTTTCAATGGACTGAATGGCAGCGGCGCCGTTTCGAACGTGAAGCGAGTTTTTTTCGAGGGGTTCGAACAGAATCATCCTTCGCCCGGCCGCTGGTGTTGCAGGGAAGTGACTCGGCGGACGAGGCTTTCTGTTCGAGCCCCCCTTTCTGTGCCCCCCCAGTGGCGTGGGTACACCAAGGCGATTACCTCTTTTTCGCCTTGCTTTGCACGGAGTTTTCGAGGAGACTACCCGCCCGCGCTGGATGGCGGAATGCGCGATCCTCTTGTCGGCGGCTTCCCGCGCTGCCCGGATCGTGTCGCTCCCGCGCGTTTGACCCACCGAATGCGAGCGTCGATCCTGTCGGCGAGTTCCTTGTCGTGGTGTTGGTTTTCGAGCAAGCACGTGGTTGCGTGAACGATGATGTCCGAGCCGTCTCCGGTCCATGTTGCCGTGCTTCTGGACGAGACGATCGACTGGCTCGATCCGCAACCCGGCAAGGTGATGGTCGACGGGACGTACGGCGCGGGCGGCCACGCCCGGGCGATGGCCGAACGTGTTGGGCCCGACGGTCAGGTGATCGGCATCGACCGCGACCCGGCGGCGATCGACGAGGGCCATTCGCGGTTGGGCGTTTTGCCGATACGGTTGGTGCAGGCCAACTACTGCAACTTGCCCGAGGTGCTTGAAGCATTCGAGATGAAGACGGTCGACGGCATCGTGTTGGACTTGGGACTTTCGAGCGACCAGTTGGCCGATCCGAATCGAGGTTTCAGTTTCTCGGGCGACGGACCGCTCGACTTGCGTTTCGACCCGACGCGCGGCCAGGCAACGTGGCAGATGGTAAACCGATTGAGCGAGGGGAATTTGGCCGACTTGATTTATGCGTACGGCGAGGAGCGATACAGCCGGCGGATTGCCAAGGCGATCGTCAACCGTCGGCGCGAATCGCCGATTCGCACGGCGGCCGAACTGGCCGAGTTGGTAC
The DNA here is from genome assembly GCA_016929515.1 of Pirellulales bacterium. Classification (GTDB taxonomy): domain Bacteria; phylum Planctomycetota; class Planctomycetia; order Pirellulales; family Thermoguttaceae; genus UBA11386. The sequence goes on from JAFGIR010000138.1 coordinate 11,130, forward strand.
GGCGCTGCGTGCCTCGCAAAGGCCACGACCGGATCGATCCGGCCACGCGGACTTTTCAAGCACTGCGGATTGCGGCAAACGACGAACTGGAATCGTTGGACATCGCCCTGCGACGGCTGCCCGACTGTCTCTCGCCGGGCGGGCGCATGGCGGTGATCAGTTTCCACTCGCTGGAGGACCGGCGGGTGAAGGAGGCTTTTCGGAATGACGATCGCATGAAGGCGTTGACAAAAAAACCAATTCGTCCAACGCCCGAGGAAGTCGAGCGAAACCCACGCGCGCGGAGTGCGAAGCTACGGATAGCGGAGCGGACGTGACGGTGGGAAAAACAGGAGACAGGATGTCATGAATAGCATGGACAAGGAAGTCGAACGAGAAGACGGCGGCGGTATCGGTCGACAAGCCAAGTTCGGTTTGGCGTTGATCGCTCTACTGGTGATCGTGTTCGTGGTTGTGTTGATCATGAAAATCAGAGGTCCGGAAGCAAGGACGCTGGCTTCCGACGCGACCTCAAACGCAGACGACGCAACGTCGACCCGCACGAAGCAGAGCGTTACCGGCGGGCTTTGGGAAAAACCGAAACGCGGGCCGGCGACCTTGGAACAACCAAGAATCGTCTCGCCCAAATCGAACATGCCGAGCCAGTCGGCCTCAAGGCGGTCGCATTCCTGGCTGCTCGCTTCGGATCAGGACGATCCGGCCTCGAACGCGGCCGGCACGGCCACGACTTCGGCCGTCGCGCTCATGCCGAGTCCGAGCGGCGAGGCGAAGCAACTGACCGGCGCGACGGATCCACCCGCCCGGATTCCCCCGGCAACGTCCGATCCATGGGCCGCCCAGACGGCCGCGACCTCGCAGACCGAGCCGTCGAAACGTCCACCCGATCCGTTCCATCGCGATTCGGGCCGTCGCGACAATGCCTCGACCACGTCAAATTACTACCCGTCGAACGGCGGCTACGGGGCGAGCGGATCGCCCTACACGCCCTATTCGTCGTCGAACTCGTCTTCGTCGGGCTACGCGTCGGCCGAG
>JAFGIR010000139.1 GCA_016929515.1 Pirellulales bacterium
AGCCAGAAATGCGGTTCCGGTCCCGAGCCGGAAATGGTGGCGTATTGGTCGCCAGAAATCAAGACCATCATGCTCGACCGCTCGACGTTCAGGGAGCTGGATTCTCGTTCCACCACTACTTCATGGCCCGGATACCCCCGATTTGAGTCTTCCGCCGAGCCTAGCGGATTGAGGTGGCCTCGGATAAAATGGGTTGCTCAATGAATGAAAACCCACCAGAGTATATGCCCGACTCGGGCTTGACGTTTCGGGCGGAACCCGAGGTGATCCTCGCGCAACTCGTCCCGGAGCCGCCCAGGATTCGGCCGCCGCGCCGCCCCCCGGGTTGGTTGCGCAGACACTTGCCGGTGTTGCTGTTCGTGGCGACGTGCCTGTCGACGTTGCTGGCCGGCAGCCATTTGCTCGAGATTTTGGCGAGCTGCACGCTGCACGGATGGTCGCGCGTGGATTTCGACTCGCTGTGGCCGGTCCTCGTCGAACATATGTACCACGGGCTGATCTACGGTTCGTGCATCATGACGATCCTGCTGTGCCACGAGATGGGCCATTATTTCCAGGCGCGGCGCTATCGCGTTCCGGCCAGTCTGCCCTTCTTCATTCCGATGCCGATCGGTCCGATCGGCACCCTGGGCGCGGTGATCGGCATGCGGCCGGGCGTGGGCGATCGCAAGGCCATTTTCGACATCGGCATCACCGGACCGTTGGCCGGATTGGTGCCCACGCTCATCTTCTGCGTGGTCGGGCTGCAGTTGTCCGAGGTGGGCCCTCTCGCGGGAGCGAAAGAGCAATACGGCGATCCGCTGCTGATTCAGTTTCTCGTGTGGCTGCAGTATGGCCCCTTGCCGTCGGGCTACGTTGTGATGGTCCACCCGATGGCTTTTGCCGCCTGGGTGGGCCTGTTGATTACGTCGCTCAATTTAATTCCGATCGGGCAACTCGACGGCGGGCATGTTCTGTACGCGCTATTGCGCAAGAAGGCGCATCACGTGGCGTCATTTTTGCTGATGGCGGCCACGGTCGCCGTGGTGGTGGCGGCCGTCTACTTTCATTACCCGGTCTGGGTCCTGATGGTTCTTTTGCTGTTTATCATGGGGCCCAATCATCCGCCCACGGCCAACGACGACGTTCCGTTGGGGGCTTGGCGCATCGTGCTCGGCTGGCTGACGCTGGCCTTCGTGTTGATCGGTTTCACGCCCGTGCCGTTCAAGATCTAGAGCACATTTCACGTAAGCGCTCAAAAGACCGTTGGGCTGTTTTTCAGAGAATTCTACCGGCGGATCAGGGCCAGGCCGGCGAGTGCTCCGACGAGCAGGATGAGGACGCTCGGCTCGGGCACGGCCGTCGCGCCCGCTCCGCCGCCCGGCAGTTCGACGTAGTAGCCCCAGTTGGCGGCCATGATGGCTGCGTCTCTCGGGCCAACGACACCGTCGCGGTCGAAATCACCCAAAGCCCAGCTCGTCACGAGGCTGGCGCTATCGCCCCAGTTGGCGGCCAGGATCACGGCGTCGTCGTCGTCGACGACGCCGTCGGTGTTCGCGTCGCCGGGGATCTTCGTCATGATGGTCACGGTAGCCGCCGTCGACCAATCGGTGGAGTCGAACGCCTTGTAGGTGAAACTGTCGGAGCCGTCGTAGCCAGCGCCCGCCACGTACGTTATGAAACCATTGGAACCCACGGTGACCGAACCGTGCGCCGGGTTGGTCTCTTTTGCGGCGGTTAGCGGGTCGTCCTCGACGTCGCTGTCGTTGACCAGAACACCATTTGCCGCGGGGACGCTGAGAACCGTGTTTTCGGGATTCAGCCAATAAAGGTCATCGGCCGCGTCGGGCGGGTCGTTGACCGCGTTGATGGTCAGGGTAACGGTCGCTTCGTCCGACCAGCCGGTCTGCGAGTCGCCGTCAAACGCCTTGTAGGTGAAGCTGTCCGTGCCGTTGTAATTCTCGTCCGGTGTGTACGTGAACCAGCCGGTGGAATTCAGAATGAGCGAACCGTGTTCGGGGTTGGTGATTTTATAGGCCGTGAGGGGATCGCTGTCGGCGTCGGTGTCGTTATTCAGAACGCCGCTCCATACGTAGGTCGAGATCGCATGGTCTTCGTCGGCCTGGTAATAGACCTCGAAGCCCGCCTTGGGGTCGTCGTTGGCAACCGGGGGTTGGTTCGAGGGAGCCACGGTGAAGCTGCCCGTGGCCTTGAAGGTGCCGCTTCCCGAAATCGTGGCCGTAATGACGTCCTCGATGGTCTCCTCGAAGGCTGCCGGAAACACCAGTTCGACGTTGTAGGTGGCCACTCCGCCGACGACGGATTCAAGGGTCGTCGTGAGGGTACCCGTCTCGTCGACCGTATCCTCGATCGGGTTCTGGTTCAAGTAATAGTAAGTAGTGTCGCCGATCAACGGATCGATCTTGATGGTTCCCCGGTTGATGACCACGTTGTGTTCGTTCGTGGGGAACTCCGTCGTATTGACGTACGGCGGGGCGCCGGTGGTGGTCGAGCTGGAAATCGACCCATGCGGAGAAGGAGTATAAAAGGTCCCGCCGACGCCGGTCGCGTCGATGTCGGCGAGAAAGCCAAGATCGAAATGGGCACTTTCCAGATCGTAGGTTCCGGCGGAGAAATCGAGGTAATTGACCGAAGTGACGGCGCGTGTTATCGCGTCGAAGCTGTAATCCAAGGTCAACTGCACGTAACTTCCGTCCAGAACTTTCGATGTGTCCGAGTCGTCGCCGATGCTTGAGTCGATGGAAATAGTGATCGTGTTGTAGGTACTGGTCGCCGGCACAAAGTCGAGGGGGATGGTTATGATATCCGCCGTCGCCGGTGTGCATATGCCGAATGCCAACGCCAATGTCATAACGTTTCGCAACATGGTATCTCTCCACAAATTTGGGTACTGTAGGGAGTATCTTCCCCGTGCCATGTGACAAATAGCCTCGGCATGGACCCCGACCGACCGATCGTCTGGAGACTGCGCCACGGCGTTCCGCCCGTCACCCCCGGTCCATGAGCCAAGAAGGCGTCAAGTGAATAAGAACAGTTGCCTAATGGTAATTGGTAATCGGTAGCGGCATAAAAGTCAATCTTTTGTATGGACGAACGTCATTTTGCCACGGCAACCCCCCCGTTTTGACCCTGTTTCCGGCCGTAGAGGAGCCAGTAGACGATCGGGATGACGATCAGCGTGAACAGGGTCGATGTCAGGATGCCGAAGATGATTGCCCAGGCAAGGCCCGAGAAGATCGGGTCGAGCGTAATGACCCAGTTCCCCAGGAGCGTCGTGCCCGCCGTGGCCAGGATCGGTCGGGTCCGGACGGCCACGCTGCGGACGATGGCCTCGCGCAACGGCAGACCCTCGGCCGTGCCATGCTGGATAAAGTCGATCAGGACGACCGAGTTGCGGACGACGATCCCGGCCAGGCCGATCATGCCGATCATGGCCGTGGCGGTCAGGAAGACCGGATCGGGATATCCGCCCACGGGCCGATTGACGAGGACGTTCAGAAGCCAGAAGCCGGGCATGATGCCGATCAGCGTCAGCGGGATGGCCAGCATGATCACCAGCGGCATCAGTCGCGAACCGGTCTCGAACATGAGAATCACGAAGATCCCGATCAGCGCCGCGCCGAAGGCCAAGCCCAGGTCGCGGAACACATCGAGCGTGATTTTCCACTCGCCCTCGCCGGTGAAGTCGATCACGTAGCCGGCGGGCACGGACCAGGGATCGTCGCCGCCCGGCGAAAACCACGTCCGGTCGTCGACGGGCCGGGGTGACGAGGCCGGAGTGGTCGGGGTTCCGTCGGGCCGCTGATCCCACACCATGTCGATAATAGCGTCGGCCGGCGGCCGCCCGGCCACCTCGCCGAACACATAGGCCACGCGGCGAAGGTTCTTGTGATAGATGGTTTTGTCCTCGAACGTCCTCTTGAAGTCGCCGATTGCGCCGAGCTGGACCATTTGGCCCGCGCGGCCGCGGACGTAGATCTCCTGCAAATCGTCTTCGGCCGATCGCCGGCTGCGCGGCAGCCGAAGCTCGATCCAGAGGGGGTCGACCTCCTCGGGCGGATGGGCGACGGTGGCTTTCAGTCCCGACATGGCCAGTTGCAGCGTTTCGGCAATCTCTTGTGTCGAGACGCCCGACAGGGCCGCCTTGGCCTTGTCGGTGACGAAGACAAGCTTCTGTTGGTCGTCCTCGCCGCTCGTATCGACGTCGACCACGTAGGGTTCGCGCGCGAGCCGCGCGGCCACGACGCGAGAAACGTTGATCAACTGGTTATAGCGGGCATCCGGCGGGCCGTAGACTTCGGCCGTGATCGTGGCGATGACCGGCGGTCCCGGCGGGACCTCGACCATCTTGATTTTCGCGCCGGAGGCGGCCGCCAGCTTGGTCAATTCATCGCGAATCCGCAGCACCATCGCGTGGGACTGCTGGGCGCGGTGGGTCTTCGGCGCCAGGTTGACGCGGATATCGGCCACGTTGGCCCCGCGCCGCAGGAAGTAGTGACGGACCATGCCGTTGAAGTCCATCGGCGAAGCCAGCCCGACGTAAATCTGAAAATCGCGAACCTCGGCCACGCCCGACAGATAATGCGCCAGCCGCTCCGAGACCGCGTTGGTTTGTTCGAGCGTGGCGCCCTCGAGGATGTCGACGACGACCTGAAACTCGTTTTTGTTGTCGTAGGGGAGCATCTTCAGTGGGATCAGCCGCAGCGCCGGGATGATAATCGCCCCGACCAGCAGCAGGCCGACGCCACCCAGCGTGGCCCATGAAGCCCAGCGCCGGGCCAAAATTGGTCCCAGCAATGCCCGGCTGAAACGATAAAGGGGCCGCCGCGTGATGTCGAAACCCTCTTCCGACTTCTCGGGCTTCATCGCGTGCAACTTGCGCAGCGCCACCAGTGCCAGCCATGGCGTAATGACAAACGCCACCAGCGTCGAGATCGTCACGGTCAGAGGAACGCACAACGCCATCGGTCCCATGTACGGTCCCATCATGCCCGTGATGAA